>NZ_JAGDFV010000003.1 GCF_017497985.1 Meiothermus sp. CFH 77666 | reverse complement strand
GCCATCACCGTACTGAACTTGGCTTTACCGCTTGGTGGGCTTACCTCATCATCGCCCTGAACCTCATCGCTGCTTCCCCAGACCTGTGTATAGCTGACATCGTTTTGTGACTAGCACCAGTGATTATGTAAGCGTAGTAATGATAGACTCATAAATAGCCTAAAGATTAACTTTGCAAGCTCTCATCTCACCATTTGATTTACACGTTCTGGATAGGATTAAGTCCGGATGCCAGACACGGAAAAGGCCACGCTTTACTACCAGAACAAAACCATCCGCTATACCATCCGCCGCAGTACCCGCCGCCGGACGGTGGGCATCACCATTGATGTGCAGGGAGTGCGGGTTGCCGCACCCCGCCGAATGCCCCTGGAACAGGTCTTTGCGCTGGTGAACACCAAAGCCCGCTGGATTGCGGAAAAATACACCGAATTCAAGAGCCGTTCAGGGCCGCGCAAGCGATTTGTGAGTGGGGAGGAGTTTTTGTATTTGGGCCGCCGGGTCAGCCTACAAATCCAGTCCGAGGGTGCCGACCCTCGCCCCAGGCGGGGGCGTCACAAGCCCGGTTCCTCGATGCAGCCCGAGTTATTTGATTTCAACTTTGCACCCGCCAAAACCAGGCCCAAAGCAGCAGTGGCCCTCAAGGGCAATGTATTGCATGTGCAGGCCAATGCTTCCTCTATGCAGAGCAAAGAAGTACGGGAGATGCTCGAGGACTGGTACAAGGCTCGAGCCAGAGAAGTAATTGTGCGCCGGGTGCAACACTACGCCGACCAACTGGGCTGGCGCATGCCCACCGTGCTAATCCGCAATCAGAAAAAGCGCTGGGGAAGCTGCAACGCCAAGGGCGAGCTGCGTTTCAACTGGCGGCTGGTGATGCTGCCCTTGCGGGTGCTGGACTATGTGGTTGTACACGAGATGGCTCACCTCAAGGTGCTCAACCACAGCCCGCGTTTCTGGGCTCTGGTCGAACAGATCATGCCCGACTACAAAGCCCGCCATCAGGCCCTGCACGAGCTGGGCCTGGGCCTGTACTGGTAGGGGTTTCAGCTTTGTTTGCAAAGCACTAGATAGCGTTCAGGATCTGGGTTCTTGCTTTTTCCTGCTCGAGGCCTACCCTCTCTGAATCCCAACCCAGCTCCTGGCCCATAAGCTCAGCAACCCGCGGGGTGGCTGCCAGGGCCGCCAGCGTATCCAGAAACGCCAACCGGGTGCGGCGGGCCAGCACATCCAGGGGGGTGTAAGCCATCTCGTGGCGGGCTGCATAAATCACTTCAGCCTCCAGGTAAGGCCACTCCACCGCCAGCCGCGCCTGGTAGCCTTCCGCCGCAATCTGGGCCACTGCCTGGGCGCGGGCGCCGTAGGCGCGGTGCAGGTGCTCAGCCACATCGGGGGGAAAGCCTAGTTGCTCGAGTTTTTTCGCTCCCTCAGGCTCAAAACCTTGCCCACCCAAAAGCGGAATTTGCTCGGTGCGGGAGGGGCCGGCTTGCAATCCAAACTGCCGAATGGCATAGTTCACCAGATCCAGGGCCATTTTGCGGTAGGTGGTCCACTTGCCCCCCGTCAGGGTGAGTAGGCCCGAAGCGCTTTTCTGAATCAGGTGGTCGCGGGCCAGCCGGGCGGTGTCGGCCTCGGGGCGCGAAACCAGCGGGCGCAGGCCCGACCAGCTAGCCCGCACAGACGCCCGGGGAATCTCCCCCAGGTAGGGCTTTACCTGTCTGAGCACATAGCCAATCTCCTCTTCCGTTGCTTTGGGGTGATCTACAACCTGTGCCGGCTCGTCGGTCGTGCCTACTAGGGTTCCACCCTGCCAGGGCAGTACAAACACCACCCGCCCGTCCTCGGTTTTGGGAATCAGCAAGCCCGTGTCAGGAGGGCTGTACTTCTTGTCCAGCACAATATGAATACCCGAACTGGCCTTGAGCAAAGGGGGAGTGTGGGGGTCATCCATGCGCCGAATCGCGTCGGAAAAGGGGCCGGTGGTGTTGACCACTACCCGCGCAGCCACCTCTATTTCTCTGCCTCCCAGCCCATCCTTGACGACTACCCCCGATAGTTGGCCATTTTGCTTGAGCAGCCCGGTCACTTCTGCGTAGTTAAGCACCACCGCCCCTTGCTGCGCTGCGGTGAGGGCCAGCTCCACATTGAAGCGAGCGTCGTCAAACTGCCCATCCTGATAGGCCACCGCGCCCTTCAAACCCTCGGGGTTGACCAATGGAAAACGTTCCAGGGTTCCCTTGACGCTGATGTACTGCGCGGGTTGCAGACGGGCTTTGCCGGCCAGGAGGTCATAGATCTTCAACCCCGTGTAGTAGTAAGGCGCTTCCCAAAACCTGTACAGGGGGGTCAGGAGCCACAGGGGGCGGGAAAGATGGGGCGCGTTCTTGAGCATGATGGCCCGCTCATGCAGCGCGTCGCGCACCAGGTTGAGCTGCACCCGATCCAGGGTCTTGATGGCAATTTCCAGGTAGCGTACCCCGCCGTGAATCAGTTTGGTGCTGCGGCTCGAGGTGCCCTCCGAAAAATCGTAACGCTCCACCAGGGCAGTTTTGAGCCCCCGGCTGGCCGCTTCCAGCGCCACCCCGGCTCCGCTGGCGCCTCCCCCAATAACCAGGATGTCGAACGTTTCAGAGGCCAGCCTATCCAACAAATGAGCGCGTTCCATAGCAGTACCCACAGCCTAACGCACCCAGCAAAGGTGCACCAATAGCCCTCTGGCCGATGCAGTGCAGTTCATTCCGTCGCACACGAACAAACGACAGGGTTTGTGAACTTCAAACAGCCTCTGCGCAAAGACCTTGACCCACTCGGTGTAGAGCCGCACGGCTACCCATGGCGCCCTAACCAGAGCGGTTCGCCACCATCTCTATCTTTGGCCTTTGGCTTTCAGCCTTCAGCCTTTGGCTATCGGCTATAGACCATCGGCCATTGACCCAGCAATCAGCCTGGTATCGGCAAACACCTGTCCGATCACCTCTTCGATGGCCGGCTCCCGCACCTCGAGGTCGTCTATGGGCAGTTCACGAAGCATCTGGCTGACCCCGCTCACCAGTTGCTCCCGCCGAACCAGGAGCCGAGCCTCGAGCCCCTCGAGTTCGCGCAGCTCGCCATACTGCGCCAGTCGGTCTTTCTCCACGGGTTGCCCAAGCTGGATATGTACCTCACGGTAGGGGGCAAAGCGCTCGAGCAACCCCCCCAACCCACCGTCGTAAATAAGCTTCCCGTGATGAATCATCAAGACCCGCTCACACAGGGCGGTGATATCGGCCATGTAGTGGCTGGTGAGCAGAATGGTGGCCCGGTAACGCCGGTTGTACTCGCGCAAAAACTCCCGCACGGCCACCTGGGCATTCACATCCAGCCCCAGGGTGGGCTCGTCCAGGAACAAGACCTGGGGCCGGTGCAAAAGCGCTGCCAGCAGCTCGGCCTTCATGCGTTCACCCAGGCTCAGCTTGCGCACCGGCTGGTTGAGCTTGCCCTCCAGTGCCAGCATCTCACTCAGTTCGCCCACCCGTTTTTTGAACTCGTTATCGGGAATCTCATACACGGCGGCGTTGACCCGAAAGCTATCGGCAGCTGGCAAGTCCCAGATTAGTTGCTGCTTGTTGCCCATCACCAGGGTAATCTTGCGCAAGAACGCATGCTCCCGCTTGAAGGGCTGGTGTCCGGCCACCTCCACCTGCCCGGCACTGGGGTAAATCAGGCCCGAAAGCAGCTTGAGGGTGGTGGTTTTACCGGCCCCATTGGGCCCCAAAAAGCCCACCACCTCGCCCGGTGCAATCGCAAACGAAACGTCTCTAACAGCCTCTACCTGACGGTATTTGCGTTGGAAAAAGTGTCGCAGCGTGCCCACGAACCCCGGCTCTTTGAGGGCTACCGGATAAAACTTGGAGAGGCCATCGGCTCGAATTTGGCTCACCTGAAGCAGTATAGCGGGCACGCCATGCCCTGAATGACGCCCTATCCACATCTGAGAAGCTTCAAGCAGCACTTGTAACCGCTTGGTAATGCCCCGATTCTAGGCTGAAGGTGAAAAAGGGGGCATAAGGATAGCTGAAGCCACTTTCTGTCTGTTGGTGTTCCTTAGATGCTGGATGATGACCTTTTGTAAACACGGCCCTCGGCTTTCGGCGTTCCAATGGATAATCAGAGACTACAAACTTACAAGAGCCCCAAGGAGGTTTCATGAAACCCTTCAAAGACCGCAACCAGGCCGGTGAGCTGCTGGCCGAGCGACTGGTGGAGTTGGGGTACGACCGGGAACCCCATCTGCTGGTGTTTGCCCTGCCCAGGGGGGGTGTACCGGTGGCCTATCCGGTAGCCCGCCGGTTGCGTGCCCCGCTGGACGTTTGGGTGGTACGCAAACTGGGCACCCCCGGCCACGAAGAGCTGGCCATGGGCGCTATTGCCTCGGGTGGGGGGCGGGTACTCAACCAAGAAATTGTAGAGAGCCTGCAGATTTCGGCGGAGACCATCCTGGCTGTAGAACGGCAGCAACAGGCCGAACTACAGCGCCGGGAGCAATTGTACCGAGGCCATAAGCCTTTCCCCGATCTGACCGGTAAAACCGTGCTCCTGGTTGACGATGGGCTGGCCACCGGCGCCACCATGAAGGCGGCTATTGCAGCAGCCCAGCGACAACACCCCAAACGCCTGGTGGTGGCTGTGCCGGTAGCGCCCCCGGATACGATAGCGGAGATCCAAAGCCTGGTAGACGAGGTGGTCTGCCTCGAGACCCCCGCTTTTTTCCAGGCGGTGGGCCTGTGGTACGAACACTTCCCCCAAACCTCCGACGAAGAGGTGCTGGCCTTGCTACAGGCCGCCCAGGCTATGCCAGCCCCATCTGATGCAGGGTAAAGGCGTAGAGGTCGGCCTGCTCTTCAATGAGCATGCGGGTGGGCTTGCCCAGGCCGTGCCCGGCTTTGATCTGGATGCGGATGAGCACCGGTGCTTCACCCCCCTGGGCCGCTTGCAGGGCCGCCGCAAACTTGAAGGAATGGGCGGGCACCACCCGGTCGTCATGGTCGGCGGTGGTGATCAGGGTGGCGGGGTAGTGGGTGCCGGGCTTCAGGTTGTGCAGGGGCGAGTAGGCCAGCAGGTAACGGAACTGGCTGGGGTCGTCGGGCGAGCCGTAATCCGAGACCCAGGCCCAGCCGATGGTGAACTTGTGGAAGCGCAGCATGTCCAGCACCCCCACGGCGGGCAGGGCCACCCCGAAGAGCTCCGGGCGCTGGGTCATGACGGCCCCCACCAGCAGACCTCCGTTGGAGCCGCCCTGAATAGCCAGCCGCTTGGGCTGGGTATAGCCCTGCTCGATGAGCCACTCGGCGCAGGCGATGAAGTCGTCGAACACGTTTTGTTTGCGCTCGAGGGTACCGGCTCGGTACCATTCCTCGCCGTACTCGCCGCCCCCGCGCAAACAGGCCTGGGCAAACACCCCGCCCTGCTCGAGCCAGACCAGCCGCCCAGGGTTGAAGGCTGGGGTCATGGAGATGTTGAAGCCCCCATAGCCATAGAGCAGGGTGGGATTTTCGCCACGCAGTTCTAGACCCTTTTTATGTACCAGGAACAGCGGCACCTGGGTACCGTCCTGGCTGGTTACGAACACCTGGTGGGTTTCGTAGCGGCTCGGATCGAAGTTCAGGGGCGGGGCAAAGAGGGTCTGGGTCTGGCCGGTAGCGAGATGGTGGTGGTACAGGGTGACGGGATACAGAAAGGACGTGAAGCCGTAAAAGAGCTCCGGGTCGTCTTCCTCCCCGGCGAGGGTAGGCACCATACCCAGGGTAGGCAAGGGCAGGGGGCCCCTGGACTGGCCCTCGAGGTCAACCATCTCCAGCCGGTGGCTGGCGTGGTGCAGGTAGCCCAGCACCAGCACGTCGCCCGCTGCCTCTGCGAACTCGAGGACATCCTCCCCCTCCGGCACCAGGGTCTCGTGGCCCTCCAGCCCGCCCCTGGCCACGTCCACCACTATCACCCGGCCCCTGGGGGCTTCCAGGTTGGTTTTGAAGTAGAAGCGGGAGCCCTGGTTGCGAATAAAGTCAAACGAGGCCACAAACTCGCCCACCAGCTCTACAAAAGGCTCCCCGGAGCCATACGCTCGGTAGAAGAAAAGGTTCTCGCGGTGGGTGCCCCTCCACACATGCAGGCACTCGTAGCGCCCGTCGTGGGTCACGAAGGCATGAAAGCCCCACTCCTTCTGGTCGGGCCGCCCGTAGACCAGCACATCTTCGTGCTGGGGGGTGCCCAGTTTGTGCAGGTAGACCTTCTGGAAGTAGTTGGCCCCGGTGTAATCGGCACCCTCGGCGGGAGGGTCGTAGCGGCTGTAAAAAAACCCGCTGCTGTCGGGCAGCCAGGCCGCGGTGCTGAACTTGCTCCACTGGATTTCGTCGGGCAAGTCCTGGCCGCTTTCCACCTCGCGCACCTTCCAGACGAGCCAGTCCGAGCCGCTCTGGCTCAGGGCATAGGCCAGGTAGCGCCCATCGCGGCTCACCGAATAGTTGGTCAGGGCCACCGTACCGTCTTCGGAGAGGGTGTTGGGGTCGAGCAGCACCCGGGGGGCCGCCTCGAGGCTCTCCTGCACGTAGAGCACGTTCTGGTTTTGCAGGCCGTCGTTGCGCAGGCTGAAGTAGCGTCCACCCCGTTTGAAGAAGCTGACCACGCGGGGATAGTTCCAGAGTTCTTCCAGGCGCTTTCGCAGGGCCTCGCGCAGGGGAATTTGCTCCAGATAGCCAAAGGTAAGCCGGTTCTGGGCCTCGATCCAGGCCCGGGTTTCGGGGGCGTGGGGATCCTCGAGGGGGCGGTAGGGGTCGGGAATCGGGACACCGTGCAAGTCCTCTATAACCGGGGCTGTGGGCGCAGAGGGATATGAAAACTTCATTCCGCCAATATACCCAAGCTTGCTGCCCGGTTGGGTCTTTTGGTATGGTTTTCGCAGAACCCTATCTCAGGAGGAAGCCTCGTGAAAGCACTGCAGAGCATTCTTCTTTTGCTGGCCCTCATGGGCCCGGCTACCCTGCCCCTTACCTGGGCTCAGAGCCCAAATGCCCCCAGGGTCGTCAACATCAATAGCGCCACCCAGGCCGAGCTCGAGGCCCTCCCCGGCATTGGCCCCAAAATTGCCCGCGAGATCATCCGCAACCGCCCCTACCGCGATGCCAGGGAACTCCAGGCCAAGGTCAAGGGCATCGGCCCCAAAACCTGGGAGAACCTCAAACGCTACGTGCGCTTCCGCTAGATCTCCGGCGTAATCTGCTCGGGGTGGGGTTTGGCGCTCCTGAGCTGGCTGATCAGGGTTGCAGCGATAATCAAGGCCGCCCCCAGCATCCCCTGCCAGCCCAGCCGTTCACCCAGCAAAACATAGGCAAACGCGGCGGCATAGACGGGCTCGAGGGTAAAAATCACCGCTGCCTGGGGTGCGGGCACCAGCCGCTGACCCAGGGCTTGCAACCAGATGCACAGCGCCGAGGCCACCAGGCCCAGGTACAAAAGCGAAAGGTAGGGGAAGCCCTCGGCATTCCAGCCAGGCCCTTCCAGGAGCATCCAGAAAAGCGAGAGCAGGGTGACCGTCAACATCTGAATACCGGTGAGCGGCAGGGCCGGAAAGCGCCGGGCAAAGCCCTCCAGTCGCCAGATGTACAGGGCATACGAAAACGCCGTGCCCAGCGTCCAAACGTCGCCCAGGTTGGGGGGCGAGCCGTCGTAGGACAACAGCCCCACGCCCCCCACCGCCAACCCCGCCGCCAGCCAGATGGGCCAGCCCAGGCGGTGCCCCAGCATTCCCAGCAGCAGGGGCAGTGCCACCACATACAGCGTGGTGATAAAGGCGCTGCGACTGGCCGTGGTGTATTGCAGGCCAATGGTCTGGGTCAGGTAGGCCACGAACAGCACCGCACCGAGCTCGAGGCCTGCCCGCCACAGCCTGAGGTCGCGCCGGAAGAGGAAGGGCACAAAGACCATCGTAGCGATGGCGAAGCGCACAAAATTGATCTGGCCCGGCCCCAGGGTTTGCAGGCCATCTTTCACCAGCACAAACGTGCTGCCCCAAAAGAGCGTAGCCAGGTTGAGGTAGAGCAGTCCTAAAAGCTGGCTTCGGCGCACAAAGAAGAGTCTACGCACAAGACAGTGCAAATCCAAGCAGTTAGCCTCGACAGTTTGTAGGCTTCAGTACACAGTCGAACAAATACCGGTACAGATGCGTCCATTGTGGTTGAGTTACGCAGCTACGCCATGACCTATGTTGTACTCTCTAGCAGAAGCCGTGGTAAACGCCTTTTCGTTCCTCCCCTACGTCGTAGGGAGGGGGCTTGTATGGCCTTAGAGAAGTGTATGGGTGTCTTTACAACGCAGTAATTAGTAGGCACTACCCCAACCCCTCGCAGCAGGCGTCAAATCTCGTGCACCTCGGGAACTGCGAAGCGTTGCAGCCAGGGTTTACGCTGCACCAGCGCCGCAGTGGGAACCACCTGAACGGGTACACTGGCGTCGGCCACAATGCTCTGGGCGGTAGGCCCCAACACCTCAGAGGTCTGCTCGGCGGCATCGTGGCAGCCGATCACAATCAAGTCGGCGTGGGTTTGCTGGACGGTCTGGGCCACCACCGCGCCGATGGTCTGGCCGTAGGGCTCCACCAGCAATACCGTGGGTTGGCGGCGGGCCCCCTGCACCATTCTGGCGAAGGTCTCGTAGACCGAGCCCTCGGCGTCCTCGAGCACATGCACCAGTGTCACCTTACAACCCAGCCAGCGGGAAAGATTGAGGGCATGTTGGGCAGCAGCCTGGCTACCCACTCCGAGCCCAACAGGAACCAAGATGTGATGAAACACAAGCACCTCCTGTTGCTTGAATCCAGCTCATCTGAGCTTAGAGTGGGCCCAGGCCATTACCAGGGTGTTACCGCTGGTGCGGGGGCAAGGGTCGAGCGCCCCCAGGCCAGGCCTCATCGCTTCCCGCCAACCCTGGGGCAAGGTTGCCCCCTCATTTTTCCTTTGTCCAGCGCACTCCAAATCTGGTCAGCGGCTCATCTACTCCAAATGGCGGATGAAGCGGTAATGGATTTGTAACAAAATTAAGACATGAAAAGGATGCTAACCCGTTCAGAACAGGCTACGCCTGCGCTCCGGGTGCGCACCCTGGGCCAGGTGGAGGTATTGGTGGCCGGACGGCCAGCCGTCTGGCACGCCCACACAGCGGAAGAACTCTTCTTCTACCTACTTTCCTACCCAGAGGGTCGCAGCAAGGGAGAAATCCTCGAGACCCTGTGGGGTCTCGACCCCGACCCCATCGCCAACAACCGCTTCAGGGTAACGGTTTTTCGAATCCGCACCGCGCTGGGGAACCCCGCGGCCATCCTGGAGGATCACGGTCGGTACCGCCTGGCCGAAGAGATTCTGCACAGCACCGATTTATACGATTTCTACCAGGCCCTTGCCGAAGGCCAGCGTGCGACCCATGAAGCCCTGCGCCTGGAAAGCTACCTGCGAGCCATATCACTGTATCGGGGCGATTATCTACCAGGTTATTCGACCAACTGGGTTTCCCAGGCCCGCGAGGAACACAAGGCCGCCTATGTGCAAGCGCTGCTCGAGGTTGCCCTGATCCACTACGACCGGGAAGACTGGCGGGCCACTGCCCTTTACCTCGAGCGGGCCCTGAAGACCGACCCCTATATCGGCGAGAACTACCACCAACGCCTGATGTGGTGTCTGGCCGCCTCAGGAGATCGTTTTGGAGCCATCGAGCATTACCGTCGCTTCGTGAAATTTTTGCATGAAGAGCTGGGCGATACCCCCATGCCCGAAACCCAGGCGCTGGCCGAACACATCAAGCAGGGTGAACCCATCGCCCCCTATCACGAGGTTCGTGGCCTGCGCTCAAACAGCCCACAGGCTTGAGGCAAGGAGCCGTTCGCCAATGAGCAGACCTCCCAACACCCGCAACTGTAATGGATAGGTAATTGGCCTGGGTTTGAATCAAACCAGGAGGCACAGTGAGCACCTGACCTCTCAGCCCATAGAAAAGAAGGAGGTTGCCATGTTGACTCAGGAAGGTACCCGCTACATACGCGAGTTTGTGGCTCCCAGGGTGGCTCCGGTCTTGTCGCTGTATCTGGATGTGAACCCAGCCAATCCGAGCAACCAGGGTAAGGCTTATGTGCTCAGGGCTCGAGAGGCGCTGGAGGCCACAAAAACGCCCCCCGAGGTACGCAAAAAGGTGCTGGAGGCGCTCGAGCATAACCTACCCCAGGCCCGCAGCCGGGTGCTCTTTGCCACCGGGAGCTGGATGGAAATCTACGACCTGCAGGTGGATCTGCCCTTGGTGGAGGGCGTCGAAGCCCGCTGGGGCGAGCCCTACCTGACCCCCATTCTCTACGTGCTGGACGAATACGACCGGGTGGGGGTGGTCTATCTGGATAGCGAGAAATGGCGCATGTTCGAGGTCTACCTGGGCGAGATTGAGGAGCTGCCGGGGGCTTTCCGGGCCGTGCCCACCCAGGAGTGGAACCAGCTCACCCAGGACAGCCCAGGGCGGCGCTACGGCCAGGGGGGCATCCACCGGGCAGCGGCCAACACCGACCGCTTCGAGCGTCGGCTGGATGCCTGGATCCACCGCTTCTACAAACGCCTGGCGGGCTTACTCGAGCAGGTCATGAGTGAACGCAACATCCAGCGGCTGGTGCTGGTCGGACAGAAAGCCGAGGTGCAGGTCTTCAAAGAACTGCTTCCCAGAAGGCTGCGCGAACGGGTACTGGCTACCCTGCCCTCCCTGCCCACCCCCCGCGCCCCGGCGGGCGAGGTGCTGAAGCTGGTGCAGGATGTGCTGGAACCCCTCGAGCGCGAACGGGAAAACCGTCTCCTGGCCGAGCTGGCCGAGCGTGGGGTAACCGGGCTGGACCAGACCCTGGAGCTCTTGCAGCAGGGCCGGCTGCACCTGCTGGTAGCCCCCTGGAACCCCCAGGGTAAGGTCTACCGCGCCCCGGATGGCTGGGTGGGGGGCAGCATGGAGGGCGCCGTAGCGCATGGGGCCGGGCGCATCGAGGATGTGGAACTCAAGCAGGTCTTGCCCGAACTGGCCGAGGCCTATGGAACCCGGCTCGAGTTCGTGCGGGGGGCAGCCGAGGAACGTCTGCACAAGGCTTTTGGTGGGCTGGCTGGGCTGCCTCGCTGGTAATGCTTTGGTAACGGTGGAAGGTTAGCTTCAAGGCAAGGAGGGTACTATGTTCCGCAAAATCCTGATCGCGGTGGATGAATCATCCTGCAGCGAGCGGGCTGGGCGGGTGGGTTTGGCCTTCGCAAAAAAGCTGAATGCTCAGGTGCTCGTAACCCATGTATTGAAGGCGCCCCCCACCTACTGGGGACTGGCCGCTCCGTCAGAAGCCATGAAGCACCGCGCCGAAGAAATCCTGGCCCCCTGGGCAGAGCTAGGCCGGCAGATGCAGCTCGAGCTCCGCACCGAGCCCATGCACAACGACGACATTGCCGAAGGCATCGTCTACCTGGCCAACCGTTGCCAGTGTGACCTGATCGTGATGGGCACCCACGGGCGCGAGGGGCTGGGGCGGATGCTTTTGGGCAGCATAGCCGAACGGGTGAGCCGGCTGGCCAAAATGCCGGTGATGCTGGTGCGCGGCAATGGGCAGGTGGAGCCCAGCACAGGCCTGTTTGAGCGCATTCTGGCTCCGGTGGATGGCAGTGAAGCAGGCCACCCCGCTTTTGAGTTAGCCGACCAATTGGCCACCCTGCTGGGGGCCGAGTTGCAGATTCTGCACGTAGTGCCCCCACTGCCCGCCCCAGTAGTCGGCCCTTACAGCGGTAATATGACCGCCTTCAACTGGGAGGACACCTTGAAGGCGATGGAGGAACAGGGCGAGGCCATTGTGGAGAATGCCCGAAAGCTGGCTAAGGCCCCACGTGTGAAAACCGCTCTGCTCAAGGCCCAGTCTCGGCGGGAAGCCGACGTGATAGTGGACTTTGCCCGCGACAGCCGCGCCGACCTGATCGTGATGGGTACCCACGGGCGCACCGGCCTGGAACGCTTGCTCCTGGGTAGTGTGGCCGAAGGGGTAGCCCACCACGCGCCGGTGCCCGTGCTGCTGGTTCGCCCGGTTCCGGCAGCATCCAGTGCTAACCAAGCTGAGGCTGCAACAGCCCATGCTTGACCGTCCAGACCTCTGGGTTTCGGGTGGGGTGGCGGCCCGGAGCCCGGCAGGTAGGCCCAAGGTTTCGTCCGACGTGTGGCCACCGCACGTCCAATAAGCGCAAAGGAGGAAGCAGTATGTTGGCTCGTTTCGACCCTTGGCGTGAAATGGATAACATGCGGAGGGAAATTGAGCGCTTGTTTGACGAAAGCCTGTTCCGTCGTGAGTTTCCGTTCCTCGATAAAGAGGTGGCGGCCATGCCACTCGATATCTACGAAGAGGGCAACAACATCATGGTGAAAGCCTCGATTCCCGGCCTCAAACCCGAAGACATCAAGATTGAAGTACGCGGTGATGTGCTTCGGATTTACGGCGAAGCCAAAAAGGAGGAAGAGAAGAAAGAACGCAACTACCACCTGCGCGAACACCGCTACACCCGCTTTGAGCGCTCGGTGGTGCTGCCCAGTGAAGTGCTAACCGATAAGGCCGAGGCCGTGTTCGAAAACGGCGTGCTAACCCTGACCCTGCCCAAGAGCGAAGTCGCCAAGGCCAAAGCCATCCCGATCAAGACCCCGGTAAAGGTCTAGGAGGGAGGTATGTCGGCTCGAGCGATTGACCTGTTCATGGGGCTGGTGTTTGCCCTGCTGGCGGTGCTGGGCCTGTTCTTCGCCCCCGGCGGCCTGATTCTGGGCTTCATCCCCAGCACCACTGGCCTGGCGCTGGTATACCTGATTACCGCCGTGGTTTTGCTCTACGGCTATTTCACCAACGACCAGATGGCCCACCTGGTAGCGGCGGTGATGGGCGTGGTCTATGCCGCGCTGGCCATTATCGGGTTCTTCAACACCAGCTTCCTGGGCCTGCCCACGGGCGGCTGGAACATCGTGGTGAACCTGATTGCTGCAGTGGTGCTGATCTACGACTGGCTGGGCACCCCCAGAACCGCCTCTTGAGGTGCAAATCCATCGCCTGAAACGGGGCGAGTGTGGTTTCGCCCCGTTTCACTGTGTTTGACCTGTGCTGGAGTGCAGTGGTTATCATGGCAACTTTAGCCCTGTACTCAACTTTCGGCGACACACAAGGTGGGGGTGGCAGGAGGTAGGTTGTGGTTTTCAAACGCTTATCCCCTATCCCCTATCCCCTAACCCCTGTTCCCTACTTGATCGTTCCAACAAAAAGTGTTCAAACAAAGATGGTATGAGCCCACCGTTCAAGGCGGATCACCGATGAAAGCGTCGCTGCCCGGCAGCGTTGCTCGATTCGAGCAAAGGTTTTCCCTGCAAGCCATGTTGAAATCTATTTTGTTCAGTATTGACTAAACAAATCAAACCAACTAAACTTTGGGAATGTCCGACAGCCTGCACCACTTCGTCGAGGAGTTCGCCCTGGCCTACGAAGCGGCTGGGATTCCTCGCACGGCGGGGCGTATTTTGGGCTGGTTGATGGTCTGCGACCCCCCCGAGCAGACCGCCTCGCAGTTGGTGGAGGCGCTGGGGGCCAGCAAGGCTTCCATCAGCACCATGACCCGGCTGCTGGTGCAGATGCACCTGATCGAGCGGGTGCCCAAGCGGGGCTCGAGGCAGGACTACTTTCGCATCCGACCCGGCACCTGGAGTGAGCGGGTTAAAAACGGTCTGGCAGGCTTGAGCGTCTACAAAACGTTGGCCGACAAGGGCCTGCGGCTGCTGGAAAACGCCCCCCCCGAACGCAGCGAAAGGCTGCGCGAGATGCGGGCGCTCTACGCTTTCTTCGAGGAGGAGTTGCAGGGGCTGTTCGAGCGCTACGAGCGCGGAAAACGCAAACGAAAGGGTTGAGCGGAGGTCAGGATGCAACAAAACTTTTCTGGCATGGCAGCCCTGCCCCGGCTGGCCTGGCGCAACCTCTGGCGGCATCGGCGACGCACCTTGCTGCTGATGCTGGTGGTCGCTTACACCACCATTACCACCATTCTGTTCTGGGGGGTGCAGGATGGCTTCACCCAGTCGGTACAGCTTGGCAACGCCCGATTTCTGAGTGCACCGGCCCTCATTACCACCCCGCAGTACTTCGAAGACCCCGACCCCGAACAGGGCTTGCCCAGCCTGGACTTTCTGGCTCGGATACAAACCCAACCCGGCGTGAATGCGGCGGCACCCCGCCTCGAGTTTCCCACCCTGATTCGCTCGGCCTACACCGCCGATGCGGCCAAGGCCCGCGGGGTGGATCCCGCCCTCGAGGCCAGAGTGAGCAACATTCCCACCGCCATTGCTGCGGGTCGGATGCTGGAAAAACCGGGCGAGGTGGTGCTGGGGCAACAACTGGCCGAGCGCCTGGACGTGCGGCTGGGCGAACGGGTGGTGCTGGATACCTCGGCGCTGGCAGGGCCACAGGCCCTGGGGTTGCAGGTGGTGGGGCTGGTGCAGTCGGGGATTGCCCCGGTAGACCGGGGCACGGTGCTGGTGCACCTTCAGGATGCCCGCCTGCTCACCGGATTGCAGACCGCCACCGGGGTTGCCCTGGACGTGACCCGGGGCCAGGAAGCCCGCATTGCCGAGGCCCTGCAACTGGTGCTGCCACAAAACATTCGGGCCTACGACCTGACCCAGCTGCTGGGGGGTCTCTCCTCGGCGATTGGCACCAAACAGAGTTCAACCTTCTTGATCGGGATGATTTTTTCGTTATTTGCCGCGCTGGCCGTGACCAGCACGGTATTGGTGAGCGTACTCGAGCGCACCCGCGAGTTCGGCATGATGGGGGCCATCGGCATGAACCCCCCTCGGCTGGCCACCATGGTCACGCTCGAGACGGTGCTGGCTACCAGCATCGGCTGGGGGGTGGGGCTGGTGTTGGGCTACGCTCTCAACTTCTGGATGGCCACCCAGAACGTGCTGGGGCCTATCTTTGCCAGCTATGGAGCGGCCTGGGAAATCCTGGGCACCGGCGGTGAAATTTACACCGCCCAAAGCCCCCTCTACGCCCTCTATGCGGCCCTTACCATTGTACTGGCCGCGTTCTTCTCGATTCTGATTCCGGCCCGACGGGTGCTCTCACTCAACCCCGCCGAGGCCATGCGGACGGAGTGAAGGGAGGCACTGCATGAAGCTACGATTGTGGTTGCTAAGCCTGCTCTGCCTGGGGCTTGGCAGCGCCGCCACCGACCCCCAGGCCGTGCTCAGGGCCATCGTGGACAACCAGCGTGGGGGGAGCGTGCGGGCCACCCTGACCCTGAGCGTAACCCGCCCTGACCGGCAAACCCAGTACGTCCTCGAGGTGGTCTCGGATGGCAACGAGCGGGCCGTCACCTGGGTCAAGGCCCCACCCCGCGAGGCCGGACAGGCTTTTTTGCGGGTAGGGGACAACATTCAGCTTTACAACCCCACCCTGAAGCGAGTCCTGCGACTGCCCCCCAGCGGGCGCAGCGATAGTTTTCTTGGCTCCGACCTCTCCTACAGCGACCTGGCCGGGCGCGACCTCGAGCAGGACTTCACCCCCAGCATTGGCGCGGAAACCGAGGGAAGCATCACCCTCGAGCTCATCCCCAAGCCCCAGGCCCCCACCCCTTACGGCAAGCTGGTGTTGCAGGCCAGCAAACCCGGCTTCGTGCCCCGCGAAGTGCTCTACTACGACCAGCGCGGCCAGGCGGTACGCAAGATTACCTTTGCCCAGTTTGCCCAGGTCGGGGGGCGCAGCTTCCCCACCCAGACCACCGTGGAGGACTTGCTGCGTCCGGGCCACCGCACCAGCGTGGTCTACAGCAACTACCGCTTTGGCCTGGCCATTCCCGAAAGCTGCTTCACGGTGCGGGCCCTCGAGGCCGGCTGCTAAGGCAGCTTCGCAAAGAGGTCGCAGGCCAGAAGTACGTCAAGGGTTAAGGGTCGAGGGCACAGGGTATCGAAGATGGGCACAATCGGCTATGAGACGAATCTACTTGAACACCTTTCCTTCTCCCCTTGCGGGAGAAGGTGGCGACACCCCGCCAGTGGTATGTAGAAATAACGTTGTTGATGTCAATGGCTGCGTCTGGGGTGTCGCCGGATGAGGGAGTTTGCAATGCTTTTCTACGATGTCTATCCAGGTAACTTTGGTATGAGCTATCCGCTATCGGCTTTACCCGAGCTTTCGGCCTTCGGCTTTAGGCTTTTGGCAGTTAGCTAGACACGAGGCACACATGTTCAACCTCTTCAGCCTTTCCTGGCGCAATATCTGGCGACACCGTGGGCGCAGCCTGATGACAGCGGGTGCGGTGGGTCTGGCGGTGTTCTTTACGCTGGTCTACCTGAGCTTCCTGGGAGCCATGGAAAACGGCATCTACAACAACCTCACCGCCTCGGTGGGCCACTTGCAGGTGCGGGTGGAGGGCTACCGCGAAAAGCGCGAGTTCCGCGACCTGCTCATTCCCAATGCAGCCCAGGTGGAAGCCCGGCTTGCCACCCAGACCCAGGCCAGCCGGGTGGTGGCCCTGGAAATTCCCGCCCTGGTGGCCGGCGAAACCCGTTCCAGGGGGGTCTTGCTGATTGGCGACCAGCGCCCTCCAGAGCTGCGCGAACGCTTTGTGAAGCAGTCGCTGGTGGAAGGGCGTCTGCCGGAGGCGGGCGACCTGGACAGCATTGCGCTGGGGGCCTCGCTGGCGCGGGCTCTCAAGGTAAAGCTGGGCGACCCGGTCTATGTGTACGCTCCAGGCACCGAAGGACGGGGGGCCGGGGCCTACCGGCTGGTAGGGCTGCTCCGCTTTCCCGACCCTGCCATCGAAGCCCGCAGTGCCTTCCTCTCGCTGGCAGCCGCACAGGAGCTGGCCGCACCGGGCAGTGCTACCCGCATCGAGTTGCATTTCCCCTTCACCCGATACAGCCAGGATACCCAACTGGTCACCCTCCAGCCCCAACTCGCGGCCAGCCTGGAGCCCGGCCTGAGCCTGGAAAGCTGGCGCGAGGCCAGCCCCGCCATTGCCCAGATTTTCAACCTGCTCACCCCTTTGGTCTTGATTTTTGCTGCCATTTTCTTCGGGCTGGCGGGGCTTTTGGTGGTCAACACCATTTACCTGGGTTTGCTCGAGCGCACCCGTGAACTGGGCGTAATTGTGGCCCTGGGGGCAGGCCCCGGCCAGGTGACCCGGATGGTGGTGCTGGAGAGCCTGCTCCTGTGCTCGAGCGGCGCTTTGGTGGGCGGTCTGCTGGGCCTGCTCACCATTGCGGCTCTCTCGGGAGGGTTCTCGCTCGAGGCCCTCTATGGCGAGGTGGGCGGCGTGTTTGGCCTGCCCGAGAAGGTCTACCTGAGCCTGCGAGCCTGGGACATCCCCATTACGCTGGCCTATACCCTCCTGACCGGCCTGCTTGCCGCCTGGTGGCCGGCCAGGGTCGCCGCCCGCTTAGAACCCGTAGAAGCCATGCGCTTTACCGCTTGAACCGAGGTGATGCATGACCCCCGTTCTGCAAGTTAAGGAACTAACCAAGGTGTACAGGGTAGATACCGTGGAAACCCCCGCGCTCCGGGGGGTGAGCCTGGAGGTTCACCCTGGCGAGTTCATCGCGCTGGCTGGCCCCTCGGGCAGTGGAAAAAGCACCCTCCTGCACCTGATGGGGGGCCTCGACAAACCCACCTCGGGCGAGGTGTGGCTCGGGGGGCAACGCATTGATGGTCTTTCTAAAGCGCAGCTTTCCAATCTGCGGCTATGGAACGTGGGTTTTGTGTTTCAGGCCTACAACCTGATTCCGGTGCTGACCGCGCTGGAGAACGCCGCCTTTGTGCTCGAGCTGCGCGGCGAACCCAGGGAGGTACGCGAATCCAAAGCCCTGCATGCGCTGGAAACCCTGGGCATGAAGAACCTTGCCCACCGCCGCCCCAACCAGCTTTCGGGCGGGCAACAGCAGCGCGTAGCGGTAGCCCGCGCCCTGGCCGCTCGGCCCAAAATTATCCTGGCCGACGAGCCCACCGCCAACCTCGACTCCAAAACCGGCCTGGCCCTGATTGAGCACATGCGAGCCCTCAACCGCGAACAGGGCGTCACCTTTGTCTTCAGCACCCACGACCCCAGGCTCCTGGAGCGGGTAGACCGGATTGTGCGGCTCGAGGATGGGCAGGTTGCGGCTTAGCTTTGTCAAGGGCCAGGAGCGTATTGTGCATTGCCCGTGGTTCGTTGTGCGGAGTTTGTGGCTGGTGGTGGTTTGCCTTCAGCCCACCCTGGCGCAAAACCTGGAGACCCGGCTCGAGGTTCGCTTTAGCACGGCCCTGGCCATCAGCAATGCACCCCCAACCGCAAGCTGGAGCCTTGGGGCCCGCCTCGAGGCCCGCTACGACCTGAGCCCGCTGCGCTTTCAACTGGTGCTCGATCCGGGGGTGAGCTTTGCCCGCTCGGTTGCCACCGACCTGGGCCTGACCGAGCTGTATGGGCTCTACCGCGAAGGCGAACTAGACGTGAGCGCGGGACTCGAGCGCCTGCCGCTAGAAGTCGCCCGCCTCGCACTGCCCTACAGCCTGGAGCCCGTCAGTCCGCTGGGCAGCCGCCAAGGCCGCTGGGGGGTGCGGGTGAGCTGGAACCCCGAAGCCACCCGGCTGCGCCTGGCGGTGCTGGAAGAGGCGGGCCGCCTGGTTCCCGTACTGAGCCTGCGGCGCGAGTTTGGTGCGTTTGAACTCGAGGCCCACGCCCTCTACCCCGCCCGCCCGGTGGTGGGCCTGGGCGGGAGTGGCACCGTGGCGGGGCTGGTGGTGTACGGGGAAGGCTGGCTTTTGCTCAACCCTGCTGAGGCCCGCTACGCGCTGGGCCTGAGCGGTAGCCTGGGCGAGGGTTGGTGGGCGCTCGAGGGGGGCTACGCCAGCACCCTGCCTCTCTTACCGGCAGGGCATTTCCTGGCAGGGCAGTGGACGCTCCCGCAGGGGGAGGAAGCCAGTTGGAGCCTGAGCACGCACCTGCTGTTGGACTACCCCCTGCGAGCCCAGCTAAGCACCAGTTACATTTATCTCCTCTCCAACTACGAACTAAGAACCACCCTCAACGCTTTCTTTAGCCCCGGACAGACATTGTTCGGTTTTGCCCTCTGGGCGCGGGTTTTCTCATGAGCGCCCCCAAAGCGCTCTTCGATAGAGCCATCCGGTGTCAGGGGTTCTTCTGGATGGGCTGACACCCCCGTAAAAAGCCCGATAAACGATGGTTGCACACTGGCATTGACTATCGGTCTAATGGGCACATGGCTGCCCTTGGGTATTATGGTCTCCTATGGGTTCCATTTACGTCACCCTGCTCCGCCATGGGCGCTCTCTGGCCGACGATCAGAAGGTACATGAGGGCCGCTACGACGCACCCCTCACGGAAGTGGGTCTGGGCCAGGCCCAAGCACGCCTGGAGGAGTTTCGCGCCCAAAAGCTTCGCTTTGACCGGATTATCTCGAGCCCCCTGCAACGTGCGCGAACGGTGGCCGAGTTGATGAGTGAGGGCCTTGGGGTGCCGCTGGAGCTCGAGGCCGACTGGATGGAGCAAGACAACGGCTTTATGGCCGGACTATCCTACGAGGAAGGCCAGCAACGTTTCCCCGAGCCCAACTTCCGCAACCCCTATGAAAAACCCTTTGGTGGCAGTGGAGAGAGCGGGTGGGAGCTTTACAGCCGGGCTGCCCGCGCTGTGCAGAGGCTGGTGAGCCGAGGTGCCGGGTCATATCTGGTGGTGGCCCACGGGGGCGTATTGAACGCCGCACTAAGGGTCATCCTGGGTATTCCCCCAACTGCCAACGAGCAGGGCATCCGGTTCTCATTTGCCGACCTTGGCTATGCCATGCTGGAGTACCGCCCCAAGCAGCACATCTGGCACCTGGACAGGTTCGAGATGGGCTTCAATACCAGGGCTTGAGGGGCTTGCAGGAAAACCCTCACCGCACCCGCTCCAGATACCGCCACCCCAGCCCAGGCAACCCCACCTGCCCCTGGTAGGCACGCCCCTCCACCGCATCGCGCCACTGGCCCGCTGGCAACCGCAGGTTGACCCGCTCGGTGCCGTTGTTGAAAGCCGCCAGCACCTCGCCCACCCCCGGCTCGCCCCGCAGGAAAGCCAGCAGGGAGCCTTCGCCCCAGTAGGTGCGGAAGAGCGGGCTTTGGAACGCTCCAAGCTGGCCCTTGAGGCGGCCCAGCAACTGGTAGTGGCGCAGTACCTCGGTTCGGCACCTGTCCCACTGGAGCGGATACCGGTACAGCTCGTTGACCGGCCACTGCCCCCGTTCGCCGGTAAAACCGCATTCCTCGCCCTGGAAAAACACCGAAGCCCCCGGCAGGGCATAGAGCATGGCCGAGGCCAGCCGCAGCCGGGCCAGGGCTTCGGGCGAAGGGGTATCGCGCAGCCCTCCGCCCCCCAGGTCGGTCAGCACCCGTTGGGTGTCGTGTGAGCCTATCAGGTTGAAGCCCATGGCCGCCACCGCTTCGGGGTAGGTGGCATAGACCCGCGCGAGCTCGTTCAGGACACGCCGCCCATTCTGCAAAGGCCCACCCCTGGCAAAGCCCAGCACGCCCCCAAAAGCCGGGGGCGAACCCCCCCGCCCCACGGTGTAGTTCATCAGCGAGTCGAACTGGTCGCCTTGCAGGTACTGGGGGCGCAAATCCCAGACCTCGCCCACCAGGTACACCTCGGGCTTCAGGGCCTTGAGCTCGGCCCGCCACTTCCGCACAAACTCGGGGGCAATTTCATTCGCCACGTCCACCCGAATCCCATCGAAGCCGAAGTTGAGCCAGAACCTCGAGACCCGGATCAAATAGTCCTGTACCTCGGGGTTCAGGGTGTTGAGCTTGGGCAGGCTACCCAGGTCGGCCCAGCCCAGGTAGGCCCGCCCGTCCCCAGGGGTAAAGGGCCACTGGCGGATGAAGTACCAGTTCCAGTAGCGCGATGCGCGCCCCTTCTTCACCACATCCTGGAAGGCCCAGTGCCCCAGGCCGGTGTGGTTGGGCACGAAGTCGAAGAGAACCTTGATGCCCTGCCGATGTGCCTCGGCCAGCACCCGCCGCAGCAGGGCGTTGTCGCCCAGCCGGGGAGCCACTCGCACGTAGTCGTGGGTGTCGTAACCGTGGGCCGAGCCGGAGTCGAAGAGGGGGTTGAAGTAAATCAGGTTCACCCCCAGCGCCCGCAGGTGTGGCAGGCGCTGCAAGACCCCGGCCAGGTCGCCGCCGTAATACTGCTGGCAGCAGTGATAATCGCCAGGGGCATCCGTCCAGCGCGACAGGTAGGGCAGCCTGCCCGTCCAGGTCTGGTCGAAGCGGGCCTGGCTGGTTTCCAGGGCCCGGCGGTCATTGCTGGGGTCGCCATTCCAGAAGCGGTCGGGAAAAATCTGGTAGCCCACCCGCCCGGCCACCCAGTCCACCGCACGGAAGGGCCTTGCGGGGGCCTGATAGGGGCCAAAGGTCAGTTCTTTGCCTTCCTTGTCCACCACCTGAATACGGTACGACTGCACGCCAAGCGGCAGCGCAGCCCGCCAGACCTCTCCGTCTGGTGCGGTGAGTTGCAAGGCCATAGGGTATGGCTTGTCGGCCATCAGCACTGCCCGCTGGATGCTGCCCTGGGGCACCTGGAAGCGCACCGAAAGGCGGCCTGCCGCCTGCGAGACGAACTGCGGCTGGTTGGGGTCGTGCAGCAGGGCCAGCCCCCCGCTATCGGGCGGATCATCGGCAGCCCGGCCCACCTCGCGCAGGGCGTTCTGGCCGCCCTGGCCGTCGTCCTCGCAACGTTCGGCCTCGAGGTCTACCTGTGGGGTGCCGAAGGTCTCGTCCTCGCACATGTTGCGGGGCCACTGTCCGTTGATAAAGAACTTGTACTGCACCAGGCCGGGGGGCAGCTCCACCATCACCTGCCAGACCCCCTCCTCGGTTTTTTGCATGGGCAGCTCGGCCCAGTTGTTGAAGCTCCCGCGCAGGCTCACCGAGCGCACCTCGAGGCCCACCGGCGGGTCGTAGGTGAAGGTGACGGCAATTTTCTGCTGGGCCCACGCGAAGCCCAACAGGAGCAGCACCAATAAAATCCAATGCCTGAGTTCTTGCATCTGCTACCCCCAGTTTGTAAACAGGTCAAGCCTACAGGGCGGCTGAGGGCCGCACAAAGACCTTTTGATACAATCCGAAATGTGAAGGTAAGCGTCTCCCATGATCGCGCCGAGGAGAGCCTGCAGGCCAAAGCCCGCTGGTTTCAATCGCTGTCGCTCGAGGAGCGCATGGCCTATCTGGTCATGATGACCGACCTCATCTTGCAGAACAACCCCCACATCATCGCGGCTAAGGATCGCCAGGATCATGCTAAATACGCTAAAAGACGTGTTCGCGTCGTTGAAAGCCCACTAGGGCGTCCAGGCGCTGCAATCTAAAGACTAGGCGCTGCCCTGGGCTGCGGTTTCAAAACCATCCACAGCACCCCCAAAAGCACCAAACCCGCCCCCAGATACCCCAGCAGGCTGAAGCGCTCTCCCCACCACAGCCAGGCCGCAAAGGCCGCCACCACCGGCTCGATGGTTGCCACCACCGAAGCGCGGGTGGCCTCGAGCCGCCTGAGCCCGGCAAAGTAGAGCGTGACCGCGAAAAAGGTGGAGGCAATGGTCAAAAAAGCAATGGCCGTCCAGGCTTCAGCGTTCTTGGGCACAAAATTCACGAAAGGCAAAAGCCCCAACGCCCCCACCGGCAGCGCATATAAAAACACCGTGGGGGTGCTGTATTTGTTCAGGTAGAGCTTGCCAAACAGGTAATAGGTGGCGTAGGTCAGGGCCGACAGAAGCCCCCAGAACAAGGCCGCCAGACTCACCTTCACCCCGCCCCCTTGCAGACTGACCAGGGCCACCCCCAGCAGGGTCAGGCCCACCGCGAAGAGCTTGTGGGCGTCCATCGGCTCGCGCAGGAAAAGCCAGGACAACAGGGCCACAATGGCCGGAGCGGTATACAGCAGCACCGAGGCCAGCGCCGCCCCTCCGCTCTCTATCGCAAGCTGATAAGCTCCATAGAAGAGGGAAATCCCCACCAGGCCAAAGCCCAGCACGGCCCAGCGGTCAGGGCGCTCGAGGCGCACTTTTTGAATCCAGACGGCCTGTGCGCCAAACAATACTGCCCCCAGGGCGGCCCGCCAGAAGGCCACCTCGAGGGGGCTCACCCCCTGCTCGAAGGCCCATTTGGATACCACCCCTAAAAGGCCCCACAAGCACGCTGCAGATAATACAAAGAGATAGCCCGCCAAAGCTTCACTCGGCAGCTTGATGGAGGCGTCGGCCCACCATGCTCCAGACTATCCCCATGCCCAGTAGCAGACCGGAGCCAAAGACCACCAGGTAGGTAATCCAGAGGCGGGGGTTCACATTGTAAAAATCGCGGCTTCGGTTGGCGGTCAAGGCAATCAGGTAGTCGCGGATGGTGATGAAGTTCATCACTGCCAGGACGATGGCCACGATCAACAAGACAAGACCCAAAATAAGGGAGATACGCCCCAAAACGCTCATGCCCCCAGTGTACCGGATTTGGGGGCCGGTTTGATATTGCTATACTTGGAGGGTGATCGAGTCCCCCCAACCCCAACTGCGCGACGAACAGGTGTTCGACCTGATTCGCCAGGAAGAAGAGCGGCAGCGCAACGGCTTGGAGCTCATCGCCTCGGAAAACTTTACCTCGGCGGCGGTGCGCGAGGCGGTAGGCAGTGTGCTCACCAACAAATATGCCGAGGGCTACCCCGGCAAGCGCTGGTATGGCGGCTGCGAGATCGTAGACCAGATCGAGACCCTGGCCATCGAGCGGGCCAAGCAGCTCTTTGGGGCGGCCTGGGCCAACGTACAGCCCCATTCGGGCTCGAGCGCCAACATCGCGGTATATGCGGCCCTGCTCAAACCTGGCGACACCGTGCTGGGCATGGATCTGTCGCACGGCGGCCACCTGACCCACGGCTCGCCGGTCAACTTTTCGGGCCTCAACTACAAGTTTTTCGGCTACAAGGTGCGCCAGGAAGACGAGCTGCTACACATGGAGGATGTGCGGGCCCTGGCACTGGAGCACAAGCCCAGGATGATCGTCTGCGGGGCCAGCGCCTATAGCCGCATCCTCGACTTTAAAGCCTTCCGCGAGATCGCCGACGAAGTGGGGGCCTACCTGATGGCCGACATCGCCCACATCGCGGGGCTGGTAGCGGCGGGCCTGCACCCCTCACCCCTGCCCTACGCCCACGTGGTCACCTCCACCACCCACAAGACCCTGCGGGGGCCGCGCTCGGGCCTGATTTTGTCCAACGACCTCGAGATAGCCGCCATTCTGGATCGCTCCATCTTTCCCGGAACCCAGGGAGGGCCGCTGGAGCACGTCATCGCTGGTAAAGCGGTGGCTTTCTGGGAAGCCCTGCAACCCTCCTTCAAAACCTACTCGGCCCAGATTATCAAGAATGCCCAGGCCCTCGCCGCAGAATTTCAAAAACGGGGCTACCGGGTGGTTTCGGGCGGCACCGACAACCACCTGTTCGTGGTGGATCTGCGCCCCCAGGGCCTCAACGGCACCAAGGCCACCCGGCTCTTAGATGCGGTTCACATCACCATCTCCAAGAGCACCCTGCCCTACGACACCGAGAAAATCATCCACGGCGGGGGTATCCGCATCGGCACCCCGGCTATTACCACCAGGGGTATGACCGAAGAGCACATGCCCATCATCGCAGAGTTCATTGACCGCGCCCTCAAAGGTGAAGACCCCCAGGCTCTGAAGGCAGAAGTCAAGGCCTTTGCCTCGCGGTTCCCCCTGCCCTAGCACAAATCAATCCCCTTCCGGGACGATGAGCGCTCCATGCATCCAGAGGTGTCTGGAGCAAGAACCAAGGGGTACACAAGCAGGAGCAGGCGGGATACACTCGAGGTCGGACTATCGGAGGAAACCTATGATTCAAGCCCCTTCCAAAAACCAAACCCTGATCGAACGGCGGCACAAAGTGGTGCCCAGAGGCGTCTCGCAGGTACACCCCATCGTGGTTGCCCGCGCTCAGGGTGGCAAAATTTGGGATGTCGAGGGCAGGGAGTACCTGGACTGGTTCGGCGGTATTGGCGTGCTCAATGTGGGGCACAACCACCCCAGGGTGGTAGAAGCAGTTGAAAAGCAACTGCACCAGTACATGCACACCTGCTTTCCCGGCGTGGCCTACGAACCCTACATCGAGCTGGCCGAGCGGCTTACGGCCACCGCACCCATTGGCGGCGATAAAAAGGCTTTCTTCCTCAACACCGGCGTGGAGGCCACCGAGAACGCCATCAAAATTGCCCGCTCCTTCACCAATCGGCCCGGCGTGATTGCCTTCCGGGGCAGCTTCCACGGGCGCACCCTGATGGGCATGACCCTCACCGGCAAGTCCAACCCCTACCGCCAGAACTTTGGCCCCTTTGCCCCCGAGGTCTACCACGCGCCCTATCCCAACGAGTACCACGGCATAGACACCCGCAAGGCCCTGGACGGTCTTCATGAGGTTTTCGACACTGCTGTTGCGCCCGAGCGCGTGGCCGCCATCATCATCGAGCCGCAACTGGGCGAAGGCGGTTTTGTGCCCGCGCCCAAGCCCTTCCTCAAAGCCCTGCGCAGCCTCACCCAGAAGCACGGCATCGTGTTTATCGACGACGAGGTTCAGACCGGCATGGGCCGCACCGGCAAGTTCTGGGCCATCGAGCACGCCGAGGTGGAGCCCGACCTGATCTGCTTTGCCAAGAGCATTGGCGGAGGGCTGCCCATTGGGGGGGTGCTGGGCAAGGCCGAAATCATGGACGCTCCCGCGGTCGGCGGTCTGGGCAGCACCTTTGGCGGCAACCCCCTGGCCTGCGCCGCAGCCCTGGCGGTGCTGGACATCTTTGAGCAGGAAAACCTGCTGGAAAAAGCCCAGAAGCTCGGAGACATTCTGCACGAGGGCTTTCGCCAGATTCAGGCCCGCTTCCCCCAGACCGTGGGGGACGTGCGCGGCCTGGGGCCCATGATTGCCATGGAGCTGGTCAAAGACCCTACTGCCAAGAGCCCCGACGCCCATCTCACCCAGCGCCTGCTGGAGATTGCCTGCGAGAAAGGGCTTCTGCTGTTCAAGGCCGGGATGCACTCGAATGTGATTCGCTGTCTGGTGCCCCTGGTGGTGAGTGAAGAGGAAGCCCGGAAGGGCCTGGAGATTCTGGAGGCGAGCCTCGAGCAGGCCCTAAGCGAAGCCAAATAAACCCAAATTTGAAGCAAGCCTCCTGTCAATTGCGCAGGAGGCACTTTAGTTTTTTCCCTCCGAGAGCTCTTTTCAGAATTTTATTGACTGCTGAGACCAGTGGCTTAGACGAGCTTCAACTGAGAACTTGCATCTTTGCTGTTCATGCATCAACTTCAACTCCGCAATGGTCATTCCGAGCGCAGCGAGGAACCTGGTACGCTGCGAATACCCTTCTTTGATCCACTGGCCTATCAGATTCTTCGTCGGCTACGCCTTCTCAGAATGACGGGGAATTTTTTATGCGATGGGTACGATACGGATGAATGACAGAAAGTTTTGGATTCGGCAAACTTAACCCAGCCATCCTGGCCACTCGTCTGGTGGTATAATGCTTTATGGCACAACAAAAAATCTGGCTTCTGGGGGTCTTACTGTTGGCTAGCGGATGCCCTAGCCAACCACAAACACCCAAGCTCGAGGCCACCCCCACCACCCTCGAGTTCGGCATGGTGGCTGCGGGCAGCACCAGCAGTGCAAAAATCGTGGTACTCAGCAACACCGGTTCCGTGCCCATCAGTGGCTTTACGGGAGGCGACCCCTCCCTTTCGGTGTTTGGGGTAGTGGTTGGCTGCACTGGCACACTCAATCCTGGTGCAAGCTGCACCTACAGCTACACCTTTGCGCCCACCGCTACCGCCGTCTACAACGCCACGGCCACTATCCAGACCAGCGCCGGCCCGGTCAATCTCGAACTGAAGGGCAGTGGGGTGGCTACCTTTAGCGTGAGTGCCCTCGAGCTCGACTTTGGCGAGGTAGGTATCGGTGCGACCAGCCCCACCCAGGTAGTCACCATTCGCAACCACGGCAGTACCCCCCTCACCGGCTTTGCAGGGGGAGCACCCTTTGACACCCAGTTTGGTGCGACCCAAAACTGCGCCGCAGGGGTAGCCCCCGGTGCCAGCTGCCAGTACAACTTCACCTTCAAGCCCACTCAGGCCGGTAGCTTCGAGACCACCTCCAACAGCAGCACCAATGCCGGGCCTTTTGTGATCAAACTGAAGGGTAAAGGGGTAGGGCCCAAACTCTGGGTCACGCCGCTGGAGCTCGATTTTGGGCCCGTCCTGGTCGGCAATACCAGCCCGGCACAAAGCGTCACCATCCGCAACGTCGGCAAATCCACACTGGGCAGCTTTGCCGGGGGCGCACCCTTCGACACCCAGTTTGGCGCCACCCAAAACTGCGCCGCAGGGGTAGCCCCCGGCGCCAGCTGCCAGTACAACTTCACCTTCAAGCCCACTCAGGTCGGCAGCTTCGAGACCACCTCCAACAGCAGCACCAATGCCGGGCCTTTCATCATAAAGCTCAAGGGAACCGGGGTCACGAGTATGCCCACCGGCGCTGCCCGCAGCGTGTCACCCCTCGAGCTCGACTTCGGCGAGGTAGGCGTAAACGTTACCAGCCCCACCCAGGTGGTCACCATTCGGAATCCGGGTACGGCCACTTTGACCAGCTTTGCAGGAGGAGCACCCTTCGACACCCAGTTTGGCGCCACCCAGAACTGCGCCGCAGGCGTGGCCCCCGGCGCCAGTTGCCAGTACAATTTCACCTTCAAGCCCACTCAGGTCGGCAGCTTCGAGACCACCTCCAACAGCAGCACCAATGCCGGGCCTTTCATCATAAAGCTCAAGGGCACGGGAGTAGGGCCTCGGCTATGGGTCACACCGCTCGAGCTCGATTTTGGCACGGTTGCGGTAGGCACTACCAGTGCGCCCCTGACCGTCACCATCACCAATCTGGGCTTGTCCACCCTCACCAACTTTGCCGGAGGCGCTCCTTTCAATACGCAGTTTGGCGCCACCCAGAACTGCGCCGCAGGGGTAGCCCCCGGTGCTAGCTGTCAATATACCTTTACCTTCAAACCCACTACGGCCGGTGTGTTTGAGACCACCTCCAACTCCTCTACCAATGCTGGCCCCTTCGTTATTAAGCTACGCGGCAACACCCCTCCTGGGCCCTGAACCACCCTGGTCAAGAAGCCCAGCTTTTTGGTAGGCTGGGCTGCAATCATGACCACGGCTGCCCATCCTCAAGCCACCAGTGGCACCCTTTCCATTCAGAACATCGTCAAAAAATTCGGGGATTTCACTGCGCTGGGTGGGGTCAGCCTGGAGATCAAGGCTGGCGAGTTCTTTACCCTCTTGGGACCCTCGGGCTGCGGCAAAACCACCCTGCTGCGGATTATCGCTGGCCTCGAGGTGCCCACCGAGGGCAGGGTGGTGCTTTTAGGCCAAGACCTCACCCCCCTCCCGGCCAACCAGCGCCCGGTCAACACCGTCTTTCAGAGCTACGCCCTGTTTCCCCACCTATCAGTCTGGGAAAACATCGCCTTTGGGCTCAAAAGCCGCCGCATGGACAGGGCCGAAGTGGAGCGGCGGGTCAAGTACGGCCTCGAGATTTTGCAGCTCGAGCGTTTCAAAGACCGTCTCCCCCACCAGCTTTCCGGAGGTCAAAAACAACGGGTAGCCCTGGCTAGGGCGCTGGTCAACGAGCCGCAGGTACTGCTGCTGGACGAGCCCATGAGCGCCCTCGACGCCAAGCTGCGGGCCGAGGTGCAGGTGCAGCTGCGGCGCTTGCAACAGCAGTTGGGCCTCACCTTCATCCTGGTCACGCACGACCAGGACGAGGCCATGGCGGTCTCGGATCGCATCGCCCTGATGCGGATGGGCCACCTCGAGCAGGTCGGCACCCCCGACGAGGTTTACGAGCGGCCCCGCACCCGCTACGCCGCCGAGTTTCTGGGCGCCGCCAACCTCATCAAAGGCCAGCGGCTCCCCATGGGTTTCGAGGCCTCCTTTGGCAAGCTGGCCCTGAACCGCACCCCCCCCTGGGACGAGGGCTACGTGGCCATCCGCCCCGAGCGGGTGCGGCTTTCCGAGGTCGAACCGCGGCAGAACGGCCTGCGGGTACAGGTGCGCGAGGCCGTCTACCGGGGAGCCTACCAGGAGGTCTGGCTCGAGCCCTGCGACCTCCGCGTCCGCACCGCCCCCCACCCCACCCTTCAGGCCGGGCAGGAACTCTGGGCCGAACTGCCGGTAGATGCGCTGGTGGTGCTTGATGAATGAGAGAGGGGCCAGGGGTAGGGGGTTGGGGCTCGGGCCTCTTCCCCAAATCGCGGAACGAGGAGCCGTATGAACCGTCTGATCGTCTGGTTTGGCGAACTCACCACCCCGGCCAAGCTCTACCGGCGGGGCTTATGGTTCTTGTTACCGGCGGTGGTCTGGATTCTGGGCCTTCTGGTGATTCCCGGCCTTTCGCTGGTGGCCCTCTCCTTCGCCGAGCGGGGGCAGTACGGCGAGGTGGTCTGGAACTTCACCCTGGAAAACTACGCCCGCCTGCTGGGCTACGGCATTTTTGGCTGGAGCCCCGATACCGTGCTGATCCTTTTGCGAAGCCTCTGGGTGGCCTTCGTGACCACGCTGGTCTGCGTTATCCTGGCCTACCCCCTGGCCTTCTTCATTGCCAGCAGGCCGCCGCGCACCCGCTACCTCTGGCTGGCGCTGGTGATTATTCCTTTCTGGACCAACCTGGTCATCCGCACCTATGCCTGGCAGATGCTGCTGGCCCCCGACTTTCCCTTCGCCAAGCTGGCCCAGACCCTGGGCCTGCTGGCCCCGGACGCGGGCCTTTATCCCAGCCCGCTGGCCGTTTATATCGGCATGATTACGGCTTTTCTACCGTTTGTGGTGATGCCTTTGTTCTCCTCGGTCGAAAGGCTCGACTGGAGCCTGGTCGAGGCCGCCCAGGATCTCTACGCGAACCGCGTCCGCACCTTCTTCCAGGCCGTCTGGCCCCAGACCCTACCGGGCCTTACGGTCGGCGTCATCCTGACCTTTATTCCGGCCATGGGCATGTTTGTCATCCCCGATTTGCTAGGTGGGGCCAAGTATCTGCTGGTGGGCAACCTGATCCAGCAGCAGTTCTACGCCAGCCGCGACTGGCCCTACGGGGCCGCAGTCAGCCTGGGCCTGATGGTCATGACCCTCGTGGGGCTGGCCCTCTACCGCCGCAGGGGGAAGGATGTGGATCTGGTATGAAGAGAGCCGATAGTCCATGGCCGATGATCCATAGTCAAAAAGCCATAGACTATAGACTATCGGCCATTCACGGGAGGGTTTCATGCGCCTGAACCCCCTGATTGGCATCTCTGCCATCGCCACGCTGGCCTTTTTGTACCTGCCCATGCTGGCTGTAGCGGTGCTCTCCTTCAACAAGACCCGCTATGGCCTCACCTGGTCGGGGTTTACCTGGGACTGGTATGTGCGGCTTTTTAGCAACCCCGACATCCTCGAGGCTGCCCGCAACACCTTCGTACTGGCGCTGCTTTCCACCATGATCGCTACCGTGCTGGGCACACTTTTTGCCATCGCCCTCGAGCGCTACCCCTGGCCCCGGCGAAGCCAGGGCTTTCTGGAAAACATCCTATATCTGCCGGTAGTCACGCCCGACATCATCTTTGCGGTGGCCCTGGTGGTGGCCTTTGGCGCATTTCGGATGGTCTCGAGCCTCTTCGAACCGGGCCTCTTCACCATGATTCTGGGCCACGTGACCTTTCAGATTGCCTTTGTAGCCCTCACCGTGCGCAGCCGCCTCAAGAGCCTGGGCCACGACCTCGACGAGGCCGCCCGCGACCTCTACGCCAGCTACGGCTACTATGTGCGCCGCGTCCTGCTACCCCTGCTCACCCCCGGCATCGTGGCCGGGGCCATGCTGGCCTTTACCCTCTCGCTCGACGACTTCGTAATCAGCTTCTTCACCGCCGGCCCCACCTCCCAGACCCTGCCCCTGCTCATCTACGCCTCGGTGCGGCGGGGCGTCACCCCCGAAATTCACGCCCTTTCCACGCTCATCTTTTTGATTACGGTGCTCCTGGTGCTGGCCTCCGAACGCCTGACCCGGCGCTGAGCGACCCCATGCAGAAATGCAAACCCCTACGGTAAACTAAGCACACCCTGGAGGAGAAATCATGAACCGCCTACTGGCCCTACTCGGCTTCCTGGCCTTGCCCCTGGCCCTGGCCCAGCCCCGCGAGATGCGGCTTTTTATCTGGTCGGAGTACATGGATCCGGCCATCATCAAAGCCTTTGAGCAAAAGTTCAACCTGCGGGTACGCATTGACCTCTACGAGTCCAACGAAGACATGCTGGCCAAGCTCCAGGCCGGGGGGGTCTCGCAGTACGATGTGATCGTACCGGGCGATTACATCATCCCCACCCTGGTTCAGCTCAAGCTGGTGCAGCCGCTGGACCAGAGCAAAATTCCGAACCTGAAAAACCTCGACCCCAAGTTTGCCAACCCCCCCTTCGACCCCGGCAACCGCTACAGTGTGGCCTACCAGTGGGGCATGTCGGGCATCATGTACCGCAAAGACCGCGTGCCCACCCCCACCAGTTGGAGCGTAATTCTGGGGCCGGGGGCCGACAAGCCCTTTGTGCTGATGGACTCCATCCGCGAGATGATGGGGGCCGCGCTGCGCTTCCAGGGCAAGTCCATCAACACCAAAAACCCCGCCGAGGTACGGGCTGCCGGACAGGTGCTCCTGAACGCCAAGAAGAACCCCCGCTTCCTGGGCTTTGAAGGCGGGGTGGGGGCCAAGAACCGGCTGGTCGCGGGTACGGCCACCTATGCAGTGGTCTACAACGGCGACGCCCTCAAGGCCGCCGACGAGAACAAGAACGTGGGCTTTGTGGTGCCCAAGGAAGGGGCCGCGCTCTTCCTGGACAACCTGGCCATTCCCGCCCGCGCCCCCAACCCAGAGGCCGCCCACCAGTTCATCAACTTCATCCTCGACCCCAAAATCGGCGCCCAGCTCTCCAACTTCAACCGCTACGCCACCCCCAACAAAGCCGCCCTGCCCTTCATCAACCCCGCCGACCGCAAGAACCCGGCCATCTACCCCGATGCCGCCACCATGGCGAAGCTCGAGTTCGTTCTCGACCTAGGCAAGGACACCCGCCTCTACGACGAGGTCTGGACGGCGGTAAAGAGCCGCTAGAAGTAGAGGTTGAACCCCAGGTCTAAGCGAAGCGCAGCGCCCAGCGGCAAAAGGTTTATCGTGGTGGGAGGGCGTCGCCGGGACGCAACAGAAACCCCAGGGCCGTACTCTATAAAAGCGCCAAACCCCGGCGCCAGCCGCCACTCATAACCCACCAGCGCTTTCAAGAACAGTTCATAGAATTCCCGGTCGGCAAAGTAGGTCGTACCAAGTCCAAAGTACCAGGCCGAGCGGTTAACCCCCGTTTCCAGCCGGTAATAAGCCTGGGCTTCGTAGACCCCTCCGCTTCCACCGGGCAATGCCCCCAGGCGTACCCCCCACTCGGTATCGTTGTACCCCAGATGCAGCCCACTGAAGATGCTGGCATGAACACCTGCAAAGGTCTGGGCCTGCGCTCCCATCAGAAACACCAGCGCCAAAGGCATGAGGATTCTCAACATAAAGCGACCTACAACTTGAATCTAACGCCTGAACCAAGGTGAACAAACACGGGAGCGCCAGGTGGCGCGGGTTGCAACCAGATACGGTAGCCAGGCCCCGCCTCCATGAAGACAGCCCAGCGCTCGTTTAGGGGCCACTCGTAGCCCAGAAATCCGGTTAGAACAAGGGTCTCACTCAGGTAGCCCAGGCCGCCCCCGACGTAAGCCCCCGCATAGATGGGTGCAGGTAAGCGCCAGTAACCATCGGCCTGCAGGTTCGCCCCTAGCTTCACCCGCGCCCCTAACCCTTCTTCGGCTTCCCAGATGGCCAGCAACCCGCTTTGTTCCGGCGGCCACATGGCCTTGAACCCCAGTCCCAGGCTCTGAGCCTGAGCCAGTCCCAGCAGCACCACTAGCACAGCCAAAATTCGCCACAAGCGCATTGCTTTTCCCCCTTTCGGAAATCCTCTCCTGCCAGCACGAACTGCCGCCAGGAGAGCAAGAAATAACTAGAGAGCTTCACTGCGGGAACTCTGTAACCTCAATCCGAAAACCCTCTGGCAGGCTGGCGTCTTCAGTAATGGTTAGACCCTTTTTAGAACCTGAGGTGCTATTTACGTGGTTGAACTGTACCGATACGGGTTCCTTTCCGGGTTGACAGTGCCAGGTCAGATCCACAGGGATATTGGCTCCAATCCCTTGACTACCACCAGACATCAAGTACCACGTTGAATTTGGAGATGGATTAGGATCTGGGATACGTACGGTCTCACTAGGAGAAAAGGAAACTGATTCCGAACGCCCATTTTCCTTCGCACCCCAATACCGTATGGTGTCTACTGTAGCGCGATTGCTCGTCAGCTCTATTGATGAGCAGACGCCACTCGACTTGTACTCAACTGGAATGCTAGGTGGAACGTTGAACGAAAATACCGGACATGCAGCGAGTAATAGAGTCAATAACCCAAGAAGAACGTACATGCCTAGCCTACTCATGAGCACTCCTACTTTCTATACATTCCAAAAGCACCACTATAGTAAGCTCCCATGTCGGTCACGTTTACGAAAGAACCTGGCCGAGAATCGCCTTTTTGCGTTGTAATCCAAAGGAACACATTGGCAGAGAACCAGCCCTCATGCACGATGTACGCTTGCGACATGGCAAAATGACCTTCTAACCCACCTGCCCCGCCAGTAGGGTACATGGCAATTACCGGTTCGTTGTCCCGGCCAATCTTCCCACGTGCAATGTCCCGTATACGCCAAGTGTGTTGGCTAAAGTCTATCCAGGCAATGGGAAGTCCCACAATGGTAAGGGTAGCCCCAGCGTAGACAAAGTTGACAAACGCTTTATGACTGCCGCGCATCTCCCAGTTTTTACCCTCTGGACTGGCATAATCCCTAATCCAGTTATTTGCACCTGGAATCATGTTGGTGTCGCGGGTAAGGCCGCTACCATTGAAAAACCAGGTGTCTGTGTAACGCCCTATGCGCGGTTGGTAAACACTCCAGTATCCGGTAGAGCCCAAATAAACCGGTTCAAACATTTGGTTGGCAACAGCCCATTCGGAAGTAGGGGGAGTGGTGTTGCCATTCACAAAATTGACATTGGGGCCGCTGCCAAAGGCACTTCGCTGGGTGGCATACCAGGCAAATATCCGCGTGATGGACATGGGACCACAACCTACAACGCCCAGTCCGTGTAGTCCGCTGGCTCCAAAATCCCACGCTCCCCAGTACCCTCCGCTAGGGGCATACCGGTACGACTCAATCCACTGATTGTTTCCTAGCGGGTCAGCGTTTCTCATATCATTTCCAATACGGCATTTGTTTCCACTGGGGCAGTCACTGGAGTCCTCCGGGTTGTCCGGATTGTAGAGGTTATTGTTTGCAATATCACCGTTGTAGCGATTCTTGCGAACCACACTTGCATAGCCCATCCCGGCGCAAAACCAGCCCATGCACCAGGCCCGCTCGTTGGTGTAGCTGGGGCTTAACCCCTGGGCCACTTTTTGGGCTTCCAGGGCAGAGATGAGTTTGTAAACATCCAGATTCCCATCCGGCAGGGTCACTTCGTCCAGGGTGGGCAGTCCAACGCTTTGCGACATACCCCTGTTATTAGCCTCGGCACGGAGTCTATCCCAGTCTTCCTTGATCTTGTCCAGGATGCCGTCCTTCTGCCGCTGCTCGAAAAGTACCCGCTGAGCCTGCTGCCAAAGTTTCATCTGTTCCACACTTACCTCGGTAGCTGTAGCAGTATCCCAAACGCGCCCGTTCTGGTCTTCAAGGTACAGGATACCTACCGAGGGGCTCAGAAAACGCTTATAAGAACCGGCTTTCTTCCGGGTTTCAGCTACGCTTTTGAAGCTGCCGGCGGGCATGATGAAGGAGAAAAAACTGCGTTTATCTGTGGCTCCAACTGCGTACAGGGCGTGAGTAGATTTAGGGTTGCTCAAAGTTCCCCAGAAATCGGTGGTCTCGGGGCCCACCAGGAGCAGGTGGTGTAGGGGTTTACCTGCCACGTCGTAGACCGTCTCGCTGGCAAACTTGTAGGTTTTCGCTTCTTGCAGGCTCGCTCCGCCAGCGGAGACTTTCATACCCAGGGTAAAGGCCTGGGCCAGCGCAAGGGGCACCGGTTCACCATCCCAGGGAGACTGATTTAGAGGAGATTTGACCTGTTGTGAGCCGCAGGCTGCAAGCAATAGAACTAGCCCAACGACCAACGACCAACGACCAACGACCAACGACCAAAAGATAGAAATTGCATAACTGAATTCACCTCCATAGCCTGGACTACAGTTTTGGGTACCCGACTGGATTGTAGCTACGACTATGGCATTGTGTCAATATCTCAAATTGTGTTTATACTAGGTGTATTATTCGCAAGCCCTTACAATTGCGAAGAGATGCCCCCTCAAAGTGTGCAGGCCAAACTGCAATCGCTACTCCAAAACCCCCTACGCGCCATTCCCAGCCTTCAGGTTGTGGTCATCCGGGCCGGGGGAATCGTCTATGCCGAGTCGTTCGGGCATCGCTACCTTCACCCCACCAACCCCGGCCAGCATCTCCCGGCGAACAATCAGACCCGCTTCCGGGTGGCCTCCATCTCCAAACTGGCGGTGGCCCTGGGGGTGATGCGGCTGGTCGAGCAGGGCACAATAGACCTGGACGCCGACGTAAGCGAGTACCTGGGCTTTACCCTGCGGAACCCGGCCTTTCCAGCGCTGCCCATCCGCGTCCGGCATCTGCTCAGCCACACCTCTTCCATTCGGGACGGCAGCCGGTACGCCATTCCCAGCCCCTACACCCTGCAGGACTTCTTCAGACCCGAGGGGCGCTTTTTTGAGGATGGGGCACACTTTGACCCCCGCCATGCCCCTGGCGCCTACGCCCAGTACGCCAACCTCAATACGGGCGTGCTGGGCACGCTTATTGAGTGCGTCTCGGGCCAGCGTTTCGACCTGTTCATGGAGCAGGCGGTTTTGAGGCCCCTGGGAATGGAGGGCGGGTTTAATGTGGGCCGCTTCACCCCGACACAAATTGGCAATCTGGCGGTGCTGTACCGCAAGCAAGCGGGCGGGGTGTGGAACCCTTCAGGCCCCTGGGTGGCACAGGTAGACGACTATGGCGGTGTGGTGCCCCCGGGCCCCATGACCCAGAACCCCGATAAGCCCGACGACAGCCTGGTGGTGGTGGACTCGAGCACCTACCAGCCCGGCACCAATGCCACTTTTTTCTCGCCGCAGGGGGGCCTCCGGGCTTCGGCCTTGGAGCTGGCCCAGATGGCGCTATTGTTTATGGGGAAAGCACCCCCCATCCTGCAACCCGCCACGCTAGAACGGATGCTGCATCCCCAGTGGATCTGGGACGGACACAACGGCGATACCCTGGAGGGGCAGGCCCTCAGTTGGGGGTTGGGGGTGTGGCGCTTTACCAACACCCCCGGCCTGGACTGTCCGGTAAGGGGTCATGGGCGGCCCTGGTATGGGCACCTGGGCGATGCCTACGGCCTGTTGAGCGGGCTGCTCTTCAACCCAGAGGAACAGCACGCACTCGTTTACATCCTGGGTGGGCAGGGCTGTGACCCCACCCCCCACAGGGGCGTTTATTCGGCCTATACGCGCTGGGAGGAGGAGGTTCTCAGCGCCCTTTATGGTCTGCTAAGCTAAAGGCAGATGGACGTGCAAAAGGCCTGCATTCCGCCTCCAGGGCCGGGGGCTGTTTGGTGTTGCAAGCAGTACGTCATTGCGGTTGGCCGGTAATGGCCGGCCCCAGACCCTAGACCTCCCCTGGAGGAACCCATGCCTTACATCCAACTCAAAACACCCATTCCCGGCCCCAAAAGCCAGGAACTCCAATCGCGCCGGGCTGCCGCCGTGACCGCTGCGCTGGCCCAGGCCAACCCCGTTGCGGTCAGGAAAGCCCACGGCTCGCTGGTCGAAGACGTGGACGGCAACACCCTTATAGACCTGGCGGGCGGCATCGGGGTGCTGGCCGTGGGGCACACCCCCGGTAGCGTGGTGGCGGCCCTCAAGGCCCAGGCCGATGAACTGTTGCACATGTGCAGCATCGTGGCCAACTACGAGCCCTACGTGGCCGTCTGCGAGGCCCTGAACCGGCTCACCCCCGGCGACTTTCCCAAAAAAACCCTGCTGGCCAATGGCGGGGCCGAGGCGGTGGAGAATGCCGTCAAGTTCGCCCGCCGCTACACCGGGCGAAGCGGGATTATCGTCTTCGAGGGGGCCTACCACGGGCGCACCAACCTGACCATGGCCATGACCAGCAAGTGGGGCCTCTTCAAGAAGGGCTTTGGCCCCTTTGCCCCCGAGGTCTACCGCCTGCCGGTGCCCAACCTGTACCGCACCCCCGAGGGCATGACCCCCGAGGCGTATGTGGACTGGGCCTGCTGGAACCTCGAGAACGCCCTGACCGCCCACATAGACCCCTCGGCGCTGGCGGCCATCGTGATTGAGCCGGTGATCGGCGAGGGGGGTTTTATACCCGTGCCGCACAAGTTTTTGCGTAAGATCCGCGAGGTCTGCGACACAACGGGCGCGGTGATGATTGCCGATGAAATCCAGAGTGGCTCGGGCCGCACCGGGAAGCTCTGGGCCATCGAGCACAGCGGGGTGGTGCCCGACCTGATCATCAGCGCCAAGAGCCTGGGGGCCGGGATGCCCATCAGCGCGGTGACGGGCCGGGCCGAAATTCTGGACGCCCCGCACGTGGGCGGGGTGGGCAGCACCTACGGCGGCAACCCCCTGGCCTGCGTGGCGGCCCTGGAAGCCCTGAAGATACTCGAGTCCCCCGGCTTCCTGGACAGGGCCCAGCACATCGAATGTATTGTGCGCGAGACCTTTGAGCCGCTGAAAGCCGAGGTTCCGGTGCTGGGCGATGTGCGCGGGGTGGGGGCCATGATGGTGCTCGAGTTCGTCAAAGACCCCAGAACCAAAGAACCCTGGCAGGAGTTCGCCATGGAGACCATCAAGCTGGCCTCCCGGCGGGGCGTGATTCTGATCCGGGCCGGGCTATACACCAACTGCATCCGCTTTTTGCCCGCCCTGGACATCCCCGAGGAGATGCTCCGCGAGGCGCTCTCGGTAGTGGCAGGGGCCATCCGCGAAACCTACAAGGCGATGGCAGCAGTAAAGGCTTAGTCACATAAGTTGCGTGTCGTTCCGAACGAAGCGCAGCGCAGTGAGGAACCTTATGAGGTACTGTCCACCAAATTCACAATGCCCATGCGGCTCCAGATTCCTCGTCGCACCGCGTGCGCCCCGGAATGACAGCGCAGCGTCAAAGTAAAGCCTAGACCAGCCGCAGCGCACCATCCACCATGAACGCTCACGAGCTTATCTCTCGCTTGCCGGGGACCATCCAGCAGGCCCACACCCGCCTGCGACCCCACCTGCGCGAGACCCCACTGGAGGGCTCACTGGCCCTCTCCCAGATGACCGGGGCGCGGGTCTGGCTGAAGCTCGAGAACCTCCAGCCCACCGGCTCCTTCAAGGTGCGTGGGGCGCTGAACAAGCTGCTCTCACTCCCGCCCGAGGCGCTGCAAAAAGGGGTGGTCACGGCCAGCAGCGGCAATCACGGGGCCGCCGTGGCCTATGGGCTCAAGAAGCTGGGGGGCCGGGGTCTGGTCTTTGTGCCGGAGGGGGCCAGTGCGACCAAGCTGGGGGCCATCCGGCGCTACGGCGCGGAGCTCTGTGTACACGGAACCAGCGGCGACGACACCGAACTCTACGCCCGCCGCTACGCCGAAACCCACGGCCTGGTTTACATCTCGCCTTACAACGACCCGGACGTAATCGCAGGCCAGGGTACCATTGGCCTCGAGCTCACCTCTCAGAGCCCCGAGCCCCTGGAGGCGCTCTTCGTGACCGTGGGGGGCGGGGGGATGATAGCCGGCATCGCCGCCTATTTCAAATCGGTGAGCCCCCACACCACCATTGTGGGCTGCCAGCCCGAAAACAATGCCGCCATGTGGGCTTCCATTCAGGCCGGACGCATCACTTCCATCGAGGCCCGGCCCACCCTTTCGGACGGGAGCGCAGGGGGATTGGAGCCCGGCGCCATCACCTTTGAGCTCTGCCGTCGTCTGGTGGACGACTGGGTCACGGTGAGCGAGGCGGAAATCAAACACGCCATGCGGCTTTTTCTGGAAACCCAGCACCAGTTGCTGGAAGGCGCCGCCGGGGTGGCGCTGGCAGGGTTTCTGAAGCGGGCCGAACGCTACCGGGGTCGGCAGGTGGGGGTGGTGATCTGCGGCGCCAACATCGGGCTACAGACCCTGCGGGAAGTCTTGCAGTAAGGCGATTTGAACGGTATCTTGACGGCAAAAAAGGAGTGAAATATGCGAATCCTGCTTGCGCTGTTTGCCGCCCTGGGGCTGGCTATGGCCCAGGGTACCCTCCAGCTTTACACCTGGACCGATTACATAGACCCCAGCATTGTCCGCGACTTTGAAAAAGCGACCGGCATCAAGGTCCGCATCACCTACTACGAGTCCAACGAGGAGATGCAGGCCAAACTCCAGGCCGGCGGGGTCAGCCAGTTTGACCTGGTGGTGCCTTCGGACTTCATTGTGCCGGTGCTGGTTAGTCTGAACCTCTTGCAACCCCTGGACAAGAGCAAAATTCCCAACCTGAAAAACCTCGACCCCAAGTTCACCAACCCCCCCTACGACCCTGGCAACCGCTACACCGTGGGCTACCTGTGGGGCACGGTAGGGCTCATGTACCGCACCGACATCTTCAAGGCCCCGCCCGCCTCCTGGAACGTGCTTTTTGACCCGGGCCAGCAAAAAGGGGCCTTTACCTTTATGGACTCCTCGCGCGAGATGCTGGGCATTGCCCTGCGCTACCTGGGCCACTCGGTCAACAGCACCAACCCGGCCCAGGTCAAAATGGCGATAGATGCCATGCTCGCCGCCAAACGCAGCCGCAACTTCAAGGGCTTCCAGGGCGGGGTTTCGGCCACCAAGCTCCTGCTGGCCAACCAGGCCGTGGCGGTGGTGGTCTACAACCAGGATGCCCTGCGGGTGGCCGAGGGCAACCCCCGCTACGGCTTCACCATTCCCAAGGAGGGCAGCACGCTCTTTATAGATAGCATGGCCATTCCGGCCAAAGCACCCAATCCGGAGGCCGCCCACCGGTTCATCAACTTCATTCTGGATGCCCAAATTGGAGCCCGCCTGGCTGAGTACCAGCAGTCGGCTACCCCCAACGCCGCCGCCAAAAAACTCCTGAAGCCCCAGATGCTCCAGAACCCGGCCATCTGGCCCACCGAAGCCCAGATGAAAGTGCTCGAGTTCATCCTCGACCAGGGCCGCAACAACCGCGTGCTGGACGAGGCCTGGACGCAGGTGAAGAGCCGATAGCAAGAACCATATCGGCTATGGGCTATAAGCCATACGCATCCCTTATGCACGAACTTCTGACCAGCCCCGACCACCGCTTTGCAGTGGTGCAGTCCGAGCCCTGGATGGCGCAAGAGCTCGAGGCCATCCAGCAGGCTTCCTTTCCCTCGCTCTCGAGGGACGAGCTCATCACCGCCAAACATTACCGGGCCCACACCCAGGTCTTCCCCGAGGGACAGCACGCGGTGGTGGAGCGCGAGACCGGTAGAGTGGTAGCCTGCTCCACCGACTTCCGCACCCACCTCGACCTCAAGCACTACCAGCACCGGTACATGGAGGCGGTGGCGAACAACTGGCTCTCCAACCACGACCCCCAGGGCGACTGGCTCTACGGGGCCGACATCGGTGTACATCCCGAGTTTCGCGGACTGGGCCTCTCCACCCTGCTCTACACCGCCCGGCAAAACCTGGTGCGACAGCTGGGCCTCAAGGGCCATGTGGCCGGGGCCATGCCCAAGGGGTACGCGCCCTACCAGCGCGACCTCTTCATCGAGCAGTACGTGGCGCGGGTGGTGCGGGGAGAGATGTTCGACCCGGTGCTCTCCATCCAGCTCAAACGCGGATATTGTGTCTGGGGCATTATCCCCGACTACCTCGACGACCCCAGTTGCGGCAACTACGGGGTGTTTATCATCTGGCGGAACCCGGATCTGAAAGGCAACCCATGAGCGAACTACTATTCCACGGCGGTGCTATCCTGAACCCCCGCCTGAAGGGGGCAAGGTATGCCTTAGAGCCCCTCGAGGCCCTCCTGGTTCGGAGGGGCCGCATTGCCGCTACGGGCAGGCTCTCTGACCTCGAGAGCCTAGCCCCTTCAGCCCAAAAGGTGCATCTGGAAGGCCACCTTTTGCTTCCCGGCTTCAACGATGCGCATGTGCACATCTGGAAGGTGGGGCAGCTTCGCACCACCCTGCTCGACCTGCGCGGCGTTGCCTCGCTGGCCGAGCTCTACGCCAGGGTTGAAGAACGCGCCAGGATGCTGAAGCCCGGCGAGTGGTTGTGGGGGCGCGGCTGGAACGAAGCCCTGCTGGCCGAGAAAGCCATGCCCTCCAGGGCAGCGCTGGACAGGCTGGCCCCGCAAAATCCGGTGCTGCTAACCCGTACCTGCGCCCACATCCACGCGGTGAACTCCCAGGCCCTGGAGCTTGCCGGCATCACCCCAGAAACCCACGTTCCCGGTGGGGAAATCCACTACGACCAGGGCATCCTCTACGAGACCGCCTACGGACTGGCCTTCAAGGCCATGGGTGAGCCCAGTCAGGCCCAGTACGAGCTATGGGTGAAGGCGGGCTGCGAGTACCTGCGCTCGCTGGGCATCACCAGCGCCACCGACCCCGCCGTAGACCCCCCGCTGTACGCCGCCTACAAAGCCCTGGACGAGCGTGGCGAACTGCCCATCCGGGTCAACCTGCTCTACATGCGCCGCCCGGACGGGGGCACCGAGACCTTCCCCCTACCCGAGAAACACGTTTCAGACTACCTGCGCTGCGACTCGGTGAAGTTCTTTGCCGACGGGGGTCTCTCGGGGGCCACCGCCGCCATTTCCAGGCCGTACAAAACCTTAGAGCCCCCCCAGTACGGCATCCTGCGCTTCGAGGATGACCACCTGTTTGAACTGGCCCTGGAGGCCCACCAGGCAGGCTTTCGCATCGGCACCCACGCGATTGGCGACCGGGCTTTAGATCAGGTTCTGCGGGTGTACCAAGGGCTCTACCAGACCGCCCCCGGCCCCCGCCACCGCCTCGAGCACTTCGGGCTGGCCGGCCCCGAACACCTGGCCAAAGCAAAGCAGCTCGGCATCATCGCGGTGCCCCAGCCGGTGTTTCTGCGGGAGTTGCGGGCCAACTACGAGCGCTACGTGCCCGACGAGTGGTTCTGCCGCTGCTTCAACCTGCGGGCCATGTTCGAAGCGGGCCTTACGGTGGCGTTCTCCTCGGATGGGCCGGTGGTGCGGCAGGTGGAGCCCCTGAACGGTTTGCAGGCAGCGCTCTTCGAGCCTTTGTGCCCGGGCAATCAGGTCAGTCTGGAACAGGCCATCTGGGCCTACACGATGGGCGGGGCGGTGGCCCAGGGGGACGAGGGCAACCGGGGCAGCCTGGAGGTAGACAAGTGGGCCGACTTCGTGCTGTTAGAGGGCGACCTGCACGAGGCACAAAGCCTGCGGGTGGCAGGTACGATAGTGGCCGGAGTGATACATGCCTAGGCAAAAAAAATCTGCACCCACCGATAAATGGGCCGATCTGCGGGCCGAAGCGCGAAGGGTGTTGCTAGCCGCGCTCGACCTCGAGGCCGAACCCGTCCCCCCTGAAGCCGCCATCCGGGCCGAAAAGATTCTTTACGAAAGCGCCGAGCTTAGCCGCGAGGACGCGATAATCAAGCGCATACTCAAAGCCGTGCGTACCAACCCCAACAACCCGGATCCCCTGAGCTTCCTGGTCGGCTGGGTGGAGAGCAGCCTGGAAGAGCAGATTGCCCTGCAGGAGCGAGTGGTCAAGGCGGGGGAGCGCGACCTGGGCAAGCGTGCCTTTCAGGAACTTGCGGGCCACTTCTGGGGCTACCTCGAGACCCGCCCCTACATGCGAGCCCTGCACCTCCTGGGCCAGCTTTACCAGGATGCCGGGCAGTCTTCAAAGGCCATCCAGGTCTTCGAGAGGATGCTTGACCTCAACCCCACCGACAACCAGGGGGTGCGATATTCCCTCCTGGGGCTTTACCTGGCCGAGAACCGGCTGGCGGAGGCTCGCTCGCTCTGGAAAAAGTACGAAAAGGATCGAAGCGCTTTCTGGACCTGGGGCAAGGTGCTCTTGGAGTTTTTGAGCGGAAAGCTGGAAGAGGCGCAAAAAGCCCTGCGCGAAGCCCGACAGGTCAACCCCCATGCCGAAGCTTACCTGGGGGGCTGGAAACCCCAGCCCAAGGAACTGCCCGACTACTACACTCCCGGCGAGGAGTCCGAGGCCATTATCTGTCTTTTAGAGATCGGCCCGGCCTGGATGACACACCCTGAGGCCCTGCGCTGGCTCGAGCAGCAGCCCTGAACCGGAGGAGTCCATGCAAACAGCCACCCTGGACCGCAGCAAGGTCAAGGCTCTCATGCAGGCAGAGAATCGGCTCTTCGCCGAGCGCCACCCCAAGTCGCTACAGCTCTACCACCGCGCCCAGAACTCGCTCCTGGCGGGGGTGCCCATGCACTGGATGACCCGCTGGCCGGGGGGTTTCCCGATCTTTGTGGCCGAGGCCAGGGGCGCAACCTTCCGCGATGTGGACGGGCTAGAGTACATAGACCTGTGCCTGGGCGACACCGGGGCCATGACCGGCCACTCGCCCAAAGCTGCCCTGCCCGGCATCATCGCACAGCTCGAAAAGGGCATTACCACCATGCTGCCCTCCGAGAACGCCTTCTGGGTGGCCGAGGAACTCCAGCGCCGCTTTGGCCTCAAGTACTGGCAGTTTGCCCTCTCGGCCACCGACGCCAACCGCTTCTCGCTGCGGCTGGCGCGGGCCATTACCGGCAGGCCCAAAGTGCTGGTCTTCCACGGCTGCTACCACGGCACGGTAGACGAGGCCTACGCCTGGCTGGTGGATGGAAAGCCCACCAGCCGCCCCGGCAACATCGGGCCCCAGGTAGACCCCACCCTCACCACCAGGGTGGTGGAGTGGAACGATGTGGCGGCCCTGGAAGAGGCCCTGCGCCCCGGCGATGTGGCGGCGGTGCTGGCCGAGCCGGTGATGACCAATGTGGGCATCGTGCAGCCCCAGCCGGGCTACCACGCGGCCCTGCGCGAGCTAACCCGCCGCTACGGCACGCTGCTGATTATGGACGAAACCCACACCCTCTCGGCAGGGCCGGGGGGCTACACCAAAGCACACGGCCTACAGCCCGACATCCTGACGGTGGGCAAGCCCCTGGGCAGCGGCATTCCCAGCGCGGCCTATGGCTTTACCGAGGAAGTGGGCGCTCGGGCCCAGCAGGTCATCCAGCCGCCCTATGCCGACACCGGGGGCATTGGGGGCACCCTGGCGGCCAACGCCCTCTCGCTGGCGGCCATGCGGGCCACCCTCGAGCACGTCCTGACCGAAGCCGCCTACGCCCGCATGATCGCCCTGGGGGAGCAGCTCGAGGCCGAGGTACGCGGGGTGATGGAACACTACCGCCTGCCCTGGCACGTTACCCGCGTGGGCTGCCGGGTAGAGTACCTCTTCCGCCCCAACCCCGCCCGCAACGGCTCCGAGGCCCTGGCCGGCCAGGACCCCGACCTCGACCCCTTCATCCACCTGTTCATGCTGAACCGGGGCATTCTGCTCACCCCCTTCCACAACATGACCCTCATCTCGCCCGAGACCACGCCCGAGCAGGTGCGGCGGCATACCGAGGTGTTCGAGGAAGCGGTGCAGGCGCTGCTGGGCTAGGACAATCCGCAAACGCCCATCAGCAAGGTTCGCCCTGACTTCACCTGAACACTTTGCACACGGTTGGAGCGGTAGGTTGAGTACAGGGGTTCGGGGGCAGGTGTCGCACACTGTTCTGTTCAGGAAAAGGTTTTCTTGAAGTCGGAATGGCTCAACCTGCGTGAAGAGCGCTCTAAGCCTGCCCTTCACGTGGCTGCATCCAGCCACCTTTTCACCGCGCTCACGATGGCTCCGGCCTGTGCCTGGGCAGTTTGGGCCTCTCGCCGGGTGTAAGCCTCGGCGGGCGTTAGGTTGGCCAGCGCATCCGGGTAACGGGTGGGGATGTAGAGCTTATCGAGGGCCAGGGCTTCTTCTAGCAGGGGGGCGAACACCTCTCTAGCCGTGTCTGGCATCTCCCAAACCAGCCGGCCCAGGGAGTGTCCCCAGGGGTCTGCGTCCAGGGCCAGCCAAACGGCCTTCAGGGCTTTCTCCCCCGCTTGTTGGGCGAAGAAAGCCGCCTGGGCATACTTGCCCGCAACTTCCAGGGCACGGGATGCCTCGAGGTCGTCGTCGGCCTGGCGAAGCCAGCGTCGGGCCTCAAGCTGCTGTTTTTCCACGCTCATACAGGAGTTGGGCCTCCCTCAGCACGCCCCGCAGGAAGGGCAGGTTGCGGCGTTCCTCGAATTCCGCAGGGGTCAGCACCACCGGCTCTACCACCCAGGGCAGTTCCCGCAATGCCCACAGCACCTGACCAATGCGATCCAGGGGCGGCAGCGCCGTCTCCCACAGCACCAGCAGATCGAGATCGGAGCGCTTTGTAGCGGTGCCTCGAGCATGGGAGCCAAACAAATACACCCGCTCGACACCCAGGGGGGCCAGGCTTTCCACGACCGCCGCGCGCCATTCCACTAAAGGCATTGTACATAAGACACACCCCTCCCGTACCACAGCACGAATAGAAAGAACCTGTCCACAACGCAATAAACAGCAAGCCAGGGTTTTGTTGTACGGCAGGGTATCGCTATGCCCTCTCGAGGGGTGCAGCTCGAGGAAGCGGTACGGGCGCTGCTGAACTGATTCGATGTTCAGCCTATGGCCTCCAACGATAGGCTGTTTCCGACACGACCCGTACCTAGATGTATACTGTATACATATTATGCCAGACAGTGCAGCCGAGGCCGTCATCTGTGGAGCCGGTATCGCCGGGGTCGCGGCGGCCTATTACCTGGCGAAAGGGGGCTTGAAGAACATCGTTGTGGTGGAGCAGGGCGACCCCCTTTCGCTCACCTCCGACAAGTCCACCGAGGCCTACCGCAACTGGTGGCCGGGGCCGGACGGCCACATGATCGCCTTCATGAACCGCAGCATCGAGCTGCTCGAGGCCATTGCCCAGGAGTCTGCCAACCGCATCCACCTGAACCGCCGGGGTTATCTCTACGCTACCGCCGATGCAAGCAAAATTCCCATGCTGGCCGAGGCCGCCCTGGACACCGCCCAAAAGGGCGCGGGGGCCCTGCGGGTTCACAGCCAAAGCCAAAGTTCCTACCAGCCCTCCCCTGCTCAGGGCTTCGACCCTGGGCTCGAGGGGGCCGACCTGATTACCAACCTAGCCCTCATCCGGCAGCACTTCCCTTACCTGACCCCAGGCACCCGCGCGGTGTTACACGTCCGGCGGGCGGGCTGGCTCTCGGCCCAGCAGTTGGGGATGTACCTGCTGGAACAAGCCCGCGAACACGGGGTTCGGCTGGTGCGGGGTGAGGTGGTGGGGGTAGAGACGATGGGCGGCGCGGTTCAATCGGTGGAGGTCAGGCGCGATGATGGTTCCACCGAAACCCTGGAAACCCCGATCTTCATTAACGCCGCCGGGCCCATGCAAAAACAGGTAGGCCGGATGCTGGGGGTGGAGCTGCCCGTCTTTGCCGAGCGGCACCTCAAGATGAGCTTCAGCGAGACCCTGGGCGTGGTACCGCGCGAGGCCCCCATGCTGATCTGGATGGACGAGGTCGAGCTGCCCTGGAGCCTCGAGGAGCGCCTCCTGTTGGCCGAAGACGAGTCCGCCCGCTGGCTCTTGCAGAAGTTCCCGGCGGGGGTGCATGGCCGGCCCGACGGGCTTGGGGATAGCACCACCCTGATTGTGCTGTACAACCGCCATACTGAACCCGCTGAACCCACCTTCCCCATTCCCCCAGACCCCCACTACGCCGACATCGCCCTGCGCGGCCTGTCGGTGATGATGCCGGGCCTGCAGCGGTACTTCGAGAAAGCCCCCAGGCCCTGGATAGACGGGGGCTATTACCTCAAAACCCAGGAAAACCGCCCCCTCATCGGCCCGCTGCCAGTGCGGGGCGCTTACCTGGTGGGGGCCTTGTCGGGCTTTGGCGTCATGGCCGCTTGCGCCGCAGGGGAGCTGCTGGCAGCCCACGTGACCGGCACCGCGCTGCCCGGCTATGCCTCGGCCTTTTTGCTCTCGCGTTACCAGAACCCGGCCTACCAGGCCCTGCTACAAAACTGGGGCGATACCGCGCAGCTTTAGAGCGCTCTTTACAAAAACCGAGCCAACCGGGATTCAAAATCCGTTGTCCCGGACAGAACAGTGGCCGTCTGGAAACTCAAAACCCAAGCACCCGTGGGCCGGATCCGGCCCGCGCTGGGGTGCGTAACCTGCGCCCTGGCCCAGACGCATTCTCGTTTTCGCGGGCGGCCAGGTCTGTGAAAAGCGCTGTGTGTGACTTTTAGCCCTCAGTCATCGGCTTTAGACTATCGTCTATTGACCATCCACTCTATTACACAGTCGTATAAATACCGGTACAAAGTGTCCATTGCGGCACGAACTATGCAGTACGCTCTAGAGCAGTAACCTTTTCGTTCCTCCCCTACCGTGTGGGGGAGGTTAGGTGGGGTTGCTGAGCAGCGACTTTGCGTAACCTGGTGGTTGGGGGCCTCACCCAATACCCTCCCCCACCCTCCCTACGTGGTAGGGAGGGGGCTCTATGTCAATCCCTCCCGGAAACCCGGAGGTGTACGGACATCTCTACGACGATGTACTATTCAGGCTTCCGGCTATCGGAGTACAGCCCTAAAAGGTCTGCACTTGGACAATTTCATTGTTGGGAGTAACGCCTTAGCAACATCTCCACTGCCTGCACATAGCCAGGTTGGAGGCCAGAGATCTCAGCTTGCGCTCCTGGAACGGCAAGTTCTGCAGGGGCGGTGGCCTGGAGCGCTTCCCTGAGCCCTTCGTATACCCCAGCCCCTACCAGGGCCAGGATTCCGGCCCCCCGCGCCGCCCCCTCATCGCCCGTTACTCGCACCACCGGCATCCCCAGCGCCCCGCTCAGAAGCGAAAGCCACAGGTCGGAGGCTGCGCCCCCACCGGTGGCCAGCAGCCGCTGGGCCTCTGCCAGGGGGCGCATCACCTGGTAGACCTCGCCCAGGCTCAAGGCCACCCCCTCCAGCACCGAACGCACCAGATGGCCCCGCTTGTGGGCCAGGGAGAGGCCTAAGAAAGCCCCCCGCAGGTAAGGATTTAGATAAGGGCTGCGCTCCCCGGCCAGGAAGGGCAGAAAGTAAAGCCCTTCGCTGCCCAGAGGAACCTGCTCGGCTTCCTTCAAGAGAGCCTCCAGGCCCACCTCAGGGAACAGGCCCCGCAGCCACTCCAGGCTGCCCGCCGCGCTCAGGGTCACCCCCAGCAAGTGGTAGCCCCCGTCGGCGTGGGCGAAGAGGTGGACGCGTCCCTGAGGCTCGGGGGTGGGTTCTTCCAGGGGAAGAAAGATGACCCCGCTGGTGCCCAACGAGACACTGCCCACCCCCTTTCGGTAGCGCGAGACCCCCAGCCCCAGGGCCGCCGCGGCGTTGTCTCCGGCCCCGGCCACCACCGGCAGGCCCGCCGGCAGGCCGGTCGCCTGGGCCCAGGCTGGGCTCAGGGTACCCACCACCCGCTCGCTGGGCCCGAGCTCGGGGAAAAGCCCTTCGGAAAGCCCCAGACTTTGCAGAATTTCGGGATCCCAGCGCCGGGTCGCCAGGTTCAGGGCCCCCACCCCGGAGGCGTCGGAGTACTCACTGGCCCAGGCCCCGGTCAGGGCGTGGGCCAGGTAATCCTTGGGCAGGAGCACCTTATAGACCCGTCGGAAGAGTTCGGGATGCTGGTTTCGGAGCCAGAGCAGCTTGGGTAGCTGGAAGCCGGTGACCGCCGGGTTGCCGGTGCGCCGGATCAGCTCCTCGCAGGGGATGGCCGCTTCTATCTCCGCTACCTCGCGGGCGGTGCGCTGGTCGTTCCAGAGGGGGGCTGGCGCTAAAGGTGCGCCGGCCTTATCCAGGAAGACCGCCCCGTGCATCTGCCCCGAGAGCCCCAGCCCCACCATCTCGGCCTGGCCCAGTTGCCCGCGCAAGGCCTTCAGGGCCTCCTGGGCGGCCCTGGCCCAGTCCAGCGGGTCTTGCTCGGTCCAGCCGGGGCGGGGGGTGTGCAGGGGGTAGACGGCCCGGGCTTCGGCCACCTTCTGGCCTTGCTCGTCCAGGGCCACCGCCTTGAGCCCGCTGGTGCCCAGATCCAGGCCCAGGACCAGCCTCATCCCCGCACCCCCAGGAGGTGCTCCACCGCGAGCTGGTCGAGGGCCTCGAGGGCGTAGCCGCGGGTGCGCCGGGCCTCGGGCAGGGTGAGCCCCTTGAGCTTCTCGGCCTTCTCCCGGCTGTAGCTGCCCAGGAGGGCCAGAGGCTCGGGGTCGGCCTGGTAGTACTCGTCCAGCAACGACCGCACCTCAGGATCGGCCCGGAAGGCCTGGGCCTTCTCCTTCAGGATCAGGTAGGTGCGCATGCAGCCCCTGGCGAAGGCCCAGACCCCGGCCTCGTCCTCGGTGCGCAGGGCATGGGCGTCGAAGTGGCGGGGGCCTGCGTAGCCGCTGTGCTCCAGCAGGTCTACCAGGAAGAAGGAGGCCTTCAAGTTCTCTGCGCCAAAGCGCAGATCCTGGTCGAAGCGACTCATGCGCTGGTCGTTGAGGTCGATGTGGAAGAGCTTGCCTGCGTCTAAGGCCTGGGCCACCGCGTGCACGAAGTTGAGCCCGGCCATGGTCTCGTGGGCGAACTCGGGGTTGAGGCCGAAGAGCTGGGGCTGTTCAAGGGTGTGGATGAGGGCCAGCATGCTCCCCACGGTGGGTAGGTAGATGTCGCCGCGGGGCTCGTTGGGCTTGGGCTCCAGGGCAAAGCGGTAGCCGTAGCCCTGATCCTCCGAGTAGGCGGCCAGAAAGTTCAGGGCCTCGCGGAACCAAGCCCAGGCTTTCTGCGCCTTGCCGGTCGCGTCCACCTCGGCCCCCTCCCGACCCGGCCAGACCACGTAGATCTGGGCCCCCAGCTCGGCCCCCAGATCGAGGGTCTCCAGGCTTTTCTTCAGGGCGTAGGCTCGCACCCAGGGGTCGGGGCTGGTCAGGGCGCCGTCTTTGAAGGCCGGGTCGGAGAAGAGGTTGGCGGTGACCATGGGCACCTTCAGGCCGGTTTCCTCCAGCGCCTTCTTGAAGCGGCGCAGGATGGTGGCTCGCTCGGCGGGCGGGGTGCCGCGGGGGATCAGGTCTTCGTCGTGCAGGTTGACCCCGTAGGCCCCCAGCTCGGCCAGCTTGTAGACCACGTAGTCGGGCTCGAGGCGGGCCCGCACCGCCTCGCCGAAGGGGTCGCGCCCCACGTTGCCCACCGTCCAGAGGCCAAAGGTAAACTTGTGCTCGGGTCTGGGTTCGTACATTAGCTCACCTCTTCGTAGGCCATTTGCTCCATAAAAAAGTCTGCTGCCAGCGCCCCCACCCCCAAAAGCGCCGCCTCCCGGCCCAGCGGCGAGAGCGCCACCTGCTCGGGGGCGTGCACCGAGAGGGCGTAGCGGGGGAGTTTGGCCTGCACCAACCGCAGGAGGGTCGCGCCGGTGGCCTCGACCAGCGGGCCCCCCAGCACCACGCGCTCGGGGTCGAGGGTGGCCAGCACCACCGCCGAAAGCTGGGCCAGCCGTTCGGCCATCTCATCCAGCCGGGCCTGGGTGGGGGCTTCCTGCCAGCGGCGAAAGCTGAGAAAGGCCTCGGCGCAGCCGCGCTTGCCGCAGCGGCAGGGGGGGCCCTGGGGGTCTAAGGGGATGTGCCCCACCTCCCCAGCGTGGAAGCGGGCCCCGTGGTAGACGCTCCGGTTCACCACCACCCCGCCCCCAACCCCCACCCCCAGGCTCAGGTAAACGCAGTGCTCCAGGGCCAGGCCCCCCAGGGCATAAAGGCCGTAGGCCGCAGCGTTGGCCTCGTTTTCCACCACCGCCAGGGTCTTGTTCAGCCCCAGCCCCGTAAGCGCCGCACGGAAGCGCTCCAGCAAGGGCAAATCGGCCCAGCCCAGGTTGGGGGCCAGGGTCAGGTGGCCCTGGGCGGGCTCCAGAAGCCCCGGGATGGAAAGGCCCGCAGCCAGCACCCGCACCCCCGAAAGGTGGGGCGCGGTAGCCGCCTTCAGCTGCTTTAGCGCTGCCGAGAGGCTGGCGGGAGCCGGGGGCAGCACGGCTCGAGCCCGCACCTCCCCCCGCAGGTTTAGGAGGGCCACCGCCATCCGGTCAAGGTCAATCTCCCAGGCCAGCACCCCGTGCCGCTCACCCTCGAGGTCGAGGGCTACCGAAGGACGGCCCTGGCCTGTGGGGGGCAGGGGACTTTCGGTGAGCAACCCCTCGGAGAGAAGCTCAGCCACCGCCTCGGTGACGGCAGAAGGCGAGAGATCCAGCTTGCGGGCCAGCCTGAGCCGGGAAATGCCCGCCTCGGCCCGGATGGCCTGGAGGATGCGCGCACGGTGCCAGCGCCGCAGCTGCCGGGTGCCGCCAAGGGAGTTAGATCTCATCGCTTTGGACATAGGGCTTTTGGGAGCGGGGCATTTATTTCTAGTTACGAAATAATAAGAGATTGCCCTATCTGTAGTCAATTGGCTTCAGGCGGTTTTTCGGCTTTGATGAAGGCTACTCCAAAGCCACCCACTCTTGTTGTTGGTTGCTCTGCACCACCGCCTCGATTACCCTCTGAGCGGCTAGACCATCCTCCAGGCTGGGCGAGGGCTGCCGGTGGGTGCGCACGCCTTCGAGAAAGCGTCGAGCCAGCTCGAGGAACTGAAAGTAGCCCCAAGGGCTTTCGGGGTTGCGCCCCCGGAGCAGGCCGGGATCCGGCGCGACCTCCTGATAGAAGCCGGGGCGGCGGGCCAGAAGAAGCTGAAAGCTGTTGCCCCGACCCCACAGGGCCGGCGAAAGTTTAAGGGCCCCCTTGCTGCCCTGGATTTCCAGCTCGAGCCGCTGGTCTGCGCCGATGTGTACCCTCGAGAGCGAAAAAGCCCCGCTAGCCTCACCCAGCCGGGCCAGCACCGCCCCTTCGTCGAAATTGGTGACCGGGTCAGGGCGCTTTAGGTGAATGTGGGCCTGGGCCATCACCTGGGTAAACTCGAGGCCGGTCACCATACGCACCAGGTCGAACAGGTGCGCTCCCAGGTCGGCCAGCACACCCCCGGCTCCGCCGATCTCTGCTTTGGCCCGCCAGGTGGTGGGGCCTTGCGGGTCGCCCATGAAGCCCCCGTGGAAGTAGCCACGCACGTACAGGATTTCGCCCACTTCGCCCGACTGCACCAGCCCCTGCGCGGTCTCGGCGGCCAGGTCACCCCGGCTGGTGAAGGCGGTCAGGCCGATGCGCCGATGGGCCCTGGCAGCGTCCACAATGGCCTGCCCCTCCTGCACGGTGCGGGCCAGCGGCTTGTCCATGAACAGGTGCTTGCCCGCCTGTAAGGCCCGGATGCCCAGGGGGGCGTGGGTGTCGTCGGTGGTGGAGATGGCCACGCCGTCGCAGGCTGCTAGCAGGTCTTCGTAGCTCTCAAAGGCTCGGACGCCAAACTGCTCGGCCAGTTTTTGGGCATGGGCTGGGGTGCGGCTATAGATGCCGGCAATTTCGGCCCCTGCGTCTTTGAAGGCAGGAAGGTGGGCAAAACCGGCCCACCAGCCTGCCCCCACGATACCGATTCGCATAAGGGTACTCCTTTCAGTCAAAACGGGCTACATACTCGGGCTGTAGCAAAAAGGGGAAGAAAATCCCCTGGATGTTGGACAAAGGCAACACGTCCTCGCTGAGTTGGTAGCCAAGCTGCTCCATCACCTGACGGCACTGGTTCACTCGCTCCATCAAAGCGGGGTCGAGGCGGCTCAACTCTCGGCGCAGGTCGGCGTCGGCCAGTACCAGGCCGTCCTCCATGTTCACAACTGTATGACCGTGCCGGGGGACAGGTATGATGTCTTGTTGGAGGGCCATACCGCTCTGGAGGGCTACCCCGGAGCCTTCTGCAAAGGGGCTGCCGAGCCACTCGTCCATGTGAATCAGGTGCCCAGGGTTGAGCGCGAAGTCCCAGGTGCTGTTTTTGGTCTGATGGGCTTTGGCGAACACCTCCCCCGCCAAGACCCCGACCTCTAGGGCGGCGTACCAGGCATGCACCACCTGCAAGTAGTTGGTGGCAAGTGCCAAATACCCATCGGCGTCCTCCCGATAGTCCGCGCGCACCAACCGCCCGGCCCGGCAGGTCAGCCCCCCCACCAGGCCAAAGGCGGCCTGGGCATAAAAGCCCGGCTGAACCCTGTGGTTGCGGGGGCTTTTCAGGCCGCTGGGAATTTGTGGGCCAAAGTTCACCATGGGGTGGCAGGAAAGCTCGAGGCCACAGGACACCAGGTGCTGGGCAGCTTCCCACTCGCTCTGGCCCTCGTACAAACCCCAGACCCAGTTGCGGATGCCTTCGCTGGAGAGGGCCGAGGCGTATTCGGCCCAGCGGATCTGCTCGGGCTCGAGGCGCGCCCGCAGACCTGTGGCCGGATGCATCAGCAGGTCGGCGGCGTTACGGGGAGCCAGGCCGGTTACTGACTCCACCGCCTCGACAATCCAGTGCGGCACGTCCAGGGCCTGCATGGGCTTCCAGCCCACCAGCCCCACCTCTAGCCCTTTGCCCAGCCCGGCCTTGCGCAACAGACCGGGCAGGTCGGTGCTCCGGCTGCGATCCTGGCCCGGCAGGCTGAAATCCTGGTAGAGCTCGAGGTTAGCCTCGAGCTTGCAAACCGCCCGGGCAAAGCTCAGGCACTCATTGCCCACCAGCAAGGTTGGGGTCTGCCCTCCCAGCTGGATCCAGAGGGCTTCTTCAAACCGGGGGGTGAAGTCGGTCAGCCAGCCCAGGTTGGCGGCGTGTTCCCGGTCGGCATAAATCAGGATGGCATCCAGACCGGCCTGTTGCCGCCTGGCCTCCAGGCGCTTGTAGCGCTCTGTAAACACTTTTGGCGGCAGAACCGGAACCTCGTCAGGTACCCGAATAAGCGCCAGCCGGTGCGGTACAAAGGTTACAGTTGGCACGGGCTTGTCTCCTGTTTCCTCAAGGCAGGCCTCTCAAGCCCGGGGCGCAGGCTGGTCGGCCTGCCGAACGTTTTTGGGCATCACCCCACCGATAATCATGCCCAGCACGTCGTCGTGGGTGACATCCTGGGTATAGACCGTGCCCACCACACGCCCGTTTTTCATCACCGTAATGCGATCCGCCAGGTCAAAGACATCGTGCAGGTCGTGGCTAATCAGGAATATCCCCACCCCCTCGGCCTTGAGGGCCTTAATGAGCTGGTGAACTTTCTGGGTTTCCTCCGGCCCCAAAGCTGCCGTTGGCTCGTCCATGATCAGGCAGCGAGCTTTGAAATAGATGGCCCGTCCAATGGCCACGGTCTGGCGCTGACCCCCCGACATCTGGGCTACCGGCAGGCGCAGGGAGGGGATTTTCACCCGCAGGCGATCCAGGGTCTTGCGGGCCTCGAGTTCCATGATGTCCTCGTCCAGCATCACCCCCCGTACCTTCTCCCGCCCCAGAAATACGTTGGCCACCGCGTCCAGGTTGTCGGCCAGGGCCAGGGTCTGGTAGATGGTCTCGATACCCTGGGCCTGGGCATCCTGGGGGGTGCGAATCTGCACCTCCTGCCCGTTTACCCAGATCTGGCCGGAGTCGGCCCGGTAAGCGCCGGAAAGCACCTTGATCAGGGTGGACTTGCCCGCTCCGTTGTGCCCCAGCAGCCCCACCACCTCGCCGGGGTACAGGTTGACCGATACGTTGTCCAGGGCCTGGTTCCCGCCAAAACGAAGGCTAATGCCGCGCATTTCAACCAATGGGGTCATGCTCACCTCCGGTTCCTCAGGTATACGGTGTTCCAGATCACGGCTGCCAGCAGCACCGCGCCCAGCACCACGTTCTGCCATTCGGTAGGCAGACCCATCAGCACCATGCCGCTACGCAAGGAAGACATCAGGAGGGCCCCCAGGGCCGCGCCCACGATGGTGCCGCTCCCCCCCGCCAGGGCCGTTCCCCCAATCACCGCTGCCGCGATCACGTCGAGCTCGAGAAGGTTCCCCATGCTGTTGGTCACGAAGTTTAAGCGGGCGGCCTGCACCGCCCCGGCCAGGGCGGCCAGCATCCCCATCAGGGCAAACACCGCTACCAGCATGCGCTTGACGTTGATACCGGCCAGCAAAGCGGCTTCGGGGTTTCCCCCAATGGCAAACACGTAGCGGCCAAAACGGGTATTGAGCGCCACCCAGTTCAACACAAACAGCACTATCAAGGTGATCAGCACCGGCACCGGCATGCCCCGGGGCACATTGGTACCCGGATAGGGAAAGGCATTCATCACCAGCACGAAGGCCAGGGTCAGGGCCAGTAGAGCCCCAATGACCACCACCTCGGCCCACATCGGACGCACGGGCAGGCCGTTTTTGATACGCCGGTTGCGGTTGGTAAGGGCCTGGTAGACGATGTAAGCCATCACCGCAAAGCCCACCACCCAGGTCCAGAACTCCCCTATCGAGCCGTTGAGGCCGCCGCCCAGCACCTTGAAGTTGTCGTTGAGGGGGCCAATGGTGCGCCCACTGGCCACGATAAAGGTGGCGTTGCGGAAAATTAGCAGGCCCGCTAAGGTAACCACAAAAGCCGGCACGCCCCAGTAGGCCACCCAGTACCCCTGAAAGGCCCCTATCAAGGCCCCGAGCAGTAAGCCAGCCAGCAGCGCCAGAAGCCAGTTCCCACCCCAGCCCAGGGGCGGAACCGTCTGAATCAGGGCCATAATCATGCCGCTGAAACCCAGGACTGAACCGACCGAAAGGTCAATCTGGCGGGTCACGATCACCATCACCATGCCGCCCACCATGATGCCCACCACGGCTGTCTGAACCGAAAGGTTCCAGAGGTTTTGCGGGCTTAGGAACTGCCCCGGCTGGCCCATGGTAAGAATCTGGAATACCGTCCAAACCACAGCCAGTACCACCAGCATGGTCAGGATACGTCCATCCACTCCCAGGCTGCTGACCAGGCTGGTGTGGGTCTTCGAAGCACTTTGCATCTGCATGCGCCGATCCTCCACCTGCTTTTGATCGTTGAATGGGATTATATCGCTATTGGAGCCCACAAAAAGGGTGGGCGGAGCCCACCCTATTCATCCGACCAAAGATCTAGCGGCAGGCAGCAGGCGCGGTCGAACCACTAACCCCCTGGCAGAGGGCCTGCTTGGTAATCCAGCCCGCCCGCAGCACCACGTCGAGGTTGTTCCGGGTGATGGGGATGGGTTTGAGCAATACCGCGTTCATCCGTACCTTATTGGGACCGTCAGCAAAAACGGTACGGCCCGGGATTTTGTCCATGGAGGTACCCCTGGCCAGCAACACCGCAATCTCGGCGGCCCGGCGACCCAGCTCGCGGGCATCCTTCCACACGCTCACAGTCTGAAGGCCGCGGGCTACGCGGTTGAGCGCAGCCTGGTCGCCGTCCTGACCCGAGACCGGCACCTTACCGGCCAGGCCCACCGCGGCCAGCGCAGCCACCACACCCCCGGCGGTGCCGTCGTTGGAGGCCACCACTGCGTCTACCTTGTTACCGTTGGCGGTCAGGATCTGCTCCATGTTGCGCTGGGCCACCTCGGGCTTCCAACCCTCGGTGTACTGCTTGCCCACTACCTTGATATCGCCCCGCTTGATGGCCGCATCGAGCACCTCGAGCTGGCCTTTATGCAGGAAGTCGGCGTTGGGGTCGGTGTTGGATCCCAGGATAAAGGCATAATTGCCTTTGGGACGAGCCTTGAACACCTCCCGGGCCTGCATCCGGCCCACTTCCACGTTGTCGAAGGTGATGTAAAAGGCGTAATCGTTCTCGATCAGGCGGTCATAGGCGATCACCGGAATACCCGCCGCTTTGGCCTTGTCAATTGCGGGCAAGATGGCGTCTTTGTCCCAGGCCAGGATAATCAGAGCTTTTGCGCCACGGGCAATCAGGGCGTCAATATCGTTAAGTTGCTTTTCCGAGGAGCTTTGCGCGTCGGCGCTGATGTAGGTTGCGCCCATGCGACCAAGCTGTTCGCGGATGGCCCGCTCGTCTATCTTCCAGCGCTCTTCCTGAAAGTTGGCCCAGCTCACACCCACAATAAGCGGCTGAGCAAAACTGGCTGCCAAAAGCACAAAGAGCAAAAACACCAACATCTTGGTGAGTGACTTCATGTCCTCCTCCTCTTCAGGTTGAGCCGAGACGACCAGAGGGCGTGCTTGAGAAGGCCTTGGTTTTTTCGACTCAAGAAAAAACTATCACTGCCTTGCTAAGCTGTCAACTACACCCTCCGGCGGAGGACACGCTGTGTTTTTCGATGCCGCGCCTACACCCTTGACCCCTTGACCAATCCTTTCTCCCTTCGGTTTGGAATATTGGAGCAATAGGGTTAGGTGGGAACCGCTCCGGCTGCCCTGTAGCTGAGAAAATCGAAGTCGGCGGGTAACCGGCTACCTGATAGATCCTGAGCGCAGAGGCCAATGAAGGTGCCGGTGAAGCCCAACCCTCGGCAGTAGTCGTCGGAGAGCTTGTAGGTCGGGAATTGCAGCGGGATGGGTTGCCAGTCCTGGCCATTGGCCGAGTAGGCAAAGCCGAAGGTTTCACACTCGAAGCGTACCCGCAGGTAAACCCGGTGCAGGCCTTCGATGGGAATCTCCCAGGTCAGGGGCTCGTCGTAGTGGCCATTGTCGCAGGTGAGGATATTGAGGGTCTTGCCAAGCTGCTCGTCCCGGCTTACCCGCAGGTAGACCCAGTTGCCGGTGTCGTAGAAGCAGACCAGCCCGGCCATCTGCTGGAAGTTCTGGGGCTCGAACTCGAGGGCGGTCTCGGCCTCGGCGTAGAAGTCCTGCAATCGGCGGGCCACCAAGCTCTGGCGGTGGCGCGAGCTGAGCGATTCACGGCCGTAAAGCCGCAGGTAGCCGGGGCGCTCGCTCAGGGAGAGCCAGGAGGGGTCTGGTGGATGTCGCAGGGTCTGGAAGTGCAGGCTCAGGGTGGGGGCGTCGAAGTCGTCGCGCTCGGGTTCTGGGGGCCAGGGGTGGGGGGGCAGGGCCGGGGCTTCTACCTCGAGGGCCGGGGCGTTGCCGCCCTGCCAGAGCCGGGGCCAGCCGTCGGGGGTCCAGCGAATCTTTTGCAGAGCGGTCTCGCGGCCTAAGGGGCAGTGCCGCCGGGGGGCCTGGGGGGGCTCGAGGGGCCGGCCCACCAGGTGGGCCATGTACCAATCCCCCCCAGGGGTTTCCACCAGCGAGGCGTGCCCAGCTTTCTGCAAGGGCAGCTCGGGGCGGCCCCGGGCGGTGAGGGTAGGGTAGCAGGGGTCTACCTCGTAAGGCCCTTCAATCCGGCGGGCCCTTGCTACCGTCACGGCGTGCTCGTAGACCGTGCCCCCTTCGGCCACCGCCAGGTAATACCAGCCATCTTTCTTGTACAGGTGGGGCCCTTCGGTTACGCCCAGGGGGGTGCCCCGGAAGATGTGGTGCACCGGGCCCACCAGCTTCTTCTGCACCGGGTCGTACTCCTGCAAGAGGATACCGGCGAAGGGGTTCTTGCCCTTGCGGTGATCCCACTGCATGTTGAGGAGCCACTTGCGCCCATCGGTGTCGTGAAAAAGGGAGGGGTCGAAACCCGAGGCGTTGAGGTAGACCGGTTCCGACCAGGGCCCCTCGATGTGCTCTGCCGTGACCAGGTAGTTGTGGGCGTCCTTGAAAGCCTCGCCGTTGCCCCAGGTTTTTACATCGGTGTAAACCAGGTAGAATCGCTCCCCATCGTGGCTCAGGCAGGGAGCCCAGATGCCCCCCGAGTCGGGGTTACCCAGCAGGTTGAGCTGCGAGGTGCAGGTCAGGGCGTAGCCAATGGGCCGCCAGTGCACCAGGTCGCGCGAGTGCGAGAGCCGCACCCCCGGCCACCACTCGAAGGTGGAGGTGGCAATGTAATAGTCCTCCCCCACCCGCAGGATCGAGGGGTCGGGATGGAAGCCTCTGAGCACCGGGTTCACGATCTTCATGGCCGGGCCACCGCCTCCCGCAAAAAGCGCCGGAACCAGCGCCCGCTGGCCTTGAGGCGGCGGGTCTGGGTGGCAAAGTCCACATAAACCAGGCCAAAGCGCTTGCTATAGCCTTCGGCCCACTCAAAGTTGTCCAGCAGGCTCCACACAAAATAGCCCTTCAAGGGCGCCCCTTCTTGTAGGGCAGCAAGACTCTGGGTGAGGTGGCGCTCGAGGTACCGGGTACGCCCTGGGTCATGCACCTCTCCATCTGCGCCTATTGCATCGGGGTAGGCTGCGCCGTTCTCGGTGATGTAGATGGCTCTGGGGCGGTACTCTCGGCTCAGGCGGCGCAACAGCTCCAGAAGACCTTCGGGATACACTTCCCAGTTCATGGCGGTGTGCTCTTGGCCTGCGGTTACGGTCTCGAAGCGGTAGGGGCCTAGAGGGCTGTTCCGTACCACCGCGCGGGTGTAGTAGTTGATGCCCAAGAAGTCGGTAGGCGTGGCGATAATCTCCAGATCGCCTACCTCCACCGGAGGGGTGACCTTGCCGTAAAGCTCGAGCAGGTCGAGGGGATACCCGAAGCCAAAAAGTGGATCCAGGTACCAGCGGTTCTGAAAACCGTCAAAGCGCTGGGCAGCGGCCACGTCGGCGGGGTCGGGCGAGGCCGGGTGGCCAGGGGCCAGGTTCAGGGTGATGCCTACATGGGCCCCAGGGGCGTTGCGGCGGATGAGGGGCACGGCCAGGCCGTGGGCCAGAAGCAGGTGATGTGAAGCCCGCACTGCCAGGCTCAAGTCCCGCTTGCCCGGGGCGTGTACCCCGGTCAGGTAGCCCAGATGTGCCGAGCACCAGGGCTCGTTCAGGGTAATCCAGTGCCGTACCCGGTCGCCCAGGTGGCGGGAGAGGAGGTCGGCATACTCAGCAAAGGCGTAGGCGGTCTCCCGCGCGGGCCAGCCGCCCTGGTCTTCCAGGGCCTGGGGCAAGTCCCAGTGGTAGAGGGTCAGCCAGGGGGTGATGCCCTGGGTCAGCAGGGCGTCTACCAGCCGGTCGTAAAAGTCCAGGCCCTTGGGGTTCGGAGCCCCCCGGCCCTCGGGTAAAATGCGGGGCCAGGCTACCGAAAAGCGGTAGGCGTTCACCCCCAACTCCTTCATCAGGGCAATGTCCTCCCGGTAGCGGTGGTAGTGTTCGCAGGCAAGGTCGCCGGTCTCACCGCCCGGGGTTTTGCCGGGGGTGCGGCTGAAGGTGTCCCAGATGCTTGGGCCACGCCCGTCTTCCTGGACAGCCCCCTCGATCTGGTAAGCCGAGGTGGCGGTACCCCAGGTGAAGTCAGGGGGAAAGTCGCTTCGTTTCATGCAGGTCTCCTCAAGGCTGTTGCAACGTGCGTTGTAGGGCAAAGTAGGCGGGCTTGGGCTGGTAGTCGGCATCAAAGATGAGGGGTTCGCTGGCGGCCCGCCAGGAGTAAGCATCGCTGACCCCCCAAAGGGTGAAGACCTTACAGCGAGGCTGACGCAGGCATACCTGCAGAACCTCTTGGTAGATCTGGGCCTGCTTTCGCAAGCGCTCGGCCCTGGAGCCGGGCCCACTCAACCGCACGTCCATCTCGGTAATGTGAATCTCGAGGCCCAGCCTAGCGAAGCGCTCGAGGTTCTCCGCCATCCGTGCGGCTTCGGGCGAGAAGTTCAGGTCTAGATGCGCCTGAAAGCCCACCCCGTCCAGCGGTACGCCTTTTTCCTTGAGCGACTTGAGCAGGGCGTAAATGGCGTCCGACTTCGGCCCAAGCCCTTCGGCCCCGTAGTCGTTGTAGAAAAGTTTGGCCTTTGGATCGGCGGCGCGGGCGTAGCGGAAGGCTTTTTCCAGATAATCGGGCAAAACGTCAAACGGGGTTGTGCGGGGCCTGGCATCGTCCCCGATCACCTCGTTGGCCACGTCCCAGTAGGCAATCTTCCCCCGGTAGCGCCCCACCACGGTCTGGATGTGCTGGTGCAGGATGGCCTCCATCTCGGCCGGGGTGAATCGGTCGTATATCCAGCGAGGAAGCTGCTGATGCCATACCAGGGTGTGACCCCGGATGGCCATTTGGTTTTTTTGGGCAAAGTCCACCAGCAGGTCGGCAGCGCCAAAGTTAAACTGGCCGCGGGCGGTTTGCAGAGCACCCCACTTCATAACGTTTTCCGCTACCAGCAGGTTGAACTCCCGGGCCAGCACCCGGGCATACTCGGGGTCTTGCAACAGCAGGTTGGGTTCGACCGCGGCCCCAATCTGAAGGCCGCGCTTCTCGGCCAGGGTGCGCAGGGGTGGGCCGGACTGGGCCAGGGCCAGAAGGCCCAACCCCAAGAGCAGCACGCTCCATAGGTGAAGTGGCATTAACCCTCCTTGGAAAATAGATGGTTTGGGGAACCTCGGGCTTCCTTCCGCAGAAAACCAGGTATTTTGGAGCAGAACAAGCCGGTTCAGTTCTTGACCGCCCCCGAGGTCAGCCCCTCCATGAGCTGTCGCGCAGCCAGGGCAAAGACCAGGAGCAGCGGAGCCACCAGGAGAGCGGTGCCGGCCATAATGGCTCCCCACTCCACATCGGTAGCGCCTTGCAGGGTACGCAACACCACCGGCAAGGTTTTGGTTTCCTGGGTGCGCATAATCACGTTCACATCGGCGAACTTGTTCCAGGCACCAATGAAAGTAACCAAGCCCAGCGTGCCCAGGGCGGGCCGGATCAGGGGCAGCACGATGCGCCAGTAAATCTGGAACTCGCTGCACCCATCTATCCGGGCGGCGTCTACCAGCTCCTTGGGGATGGCCGAGACGATGTACTGCCGCATCATGAAGATGCCAACTGCCCCAGCCATGGCCGGAACCCAGAGCGCTTTGGGCGTGTTGATCCAGCCGATTTGGTAGATGAGTAGATAAAAGGGAATCAGGTTAAGGATGGCCGGTATCAGCAAGGTAGCCAGCACCACCCCAAAAAGCTGTTCTCGCCAGCGGAAGTTATACATGGCAAAGCCAAAACCGGCCAAACTGCAAAAAAACAGGGTGGTGATGGTGATCATGAAGGCCAGGTAAAAGGTGTTCCAGTAGGCCCGCCAGAAAGGGATCTTCTGAAGCAAAATCTGGTAATTGCTCCAGAAATGTTCCCCAAACCATATGGGGGGTGGGAAGCCGAAAATCTCCGAGCGTTGGTGGGTAGCAAAAACAAACATGAAGTAGAAGGGTGCAATGGTCAGCAGACCCCCAAAAATCAAGAGCGCATAGCCCCCCATTCGCAATAAAAGGCTACTTGCGGAGGTTTTTTTAGGCTTAACCATATCAATCAACCCCCCTAGCTCCCCGCCCAAAAATCAAATTGTTCAAGTAAGTTAGGACGCCAATCAAGATAAAAAGTATCCAGGCAATTGAGGCCGCCGTACCCATCTCGAGCCACTCAAAGGCTGTGCGGTACATGTACATGGTTACGGTCTGCCCTCCAGGGGTAGCGGTGCTGGCGCCTCCATTCAGAAGCACAAAAGGCTGCTCAAAAAGCTGCATATTGCCGATGATGGTGAGGCTTACCGCGAAGAACATCATGGGGCGCAGTAGAGGTAGGGTGATGTAACGAAACTGCTGCCACCGGCTGGCCCCATCCACCGCTGCGGCCTCGTACAGGTCTTTAGGGATGGCCTGGATAGCCGAGAGGTAGAGCAGGGTGTTCCAGCCGGTAAACTGCCAGACCACCACCAAGGCCAGGGCATACTTGATGTTGGCGCTGGTAAACCAGTTGATATTCTGGTCGGGTAAAAGTGCACCCAGCAAAGGCCAGGTGTTGAGGTGAGCGATGACCAGATTGATTACCCCATTGTGGGTGGCGAATAGGGTGTTGAAGATCAGAGCAATCGCCACCGAGGAGGTGATGTAAGGCAAAAAATAGACGGCCGTTACGAAGGTCTTGAATCGGCTCAAGACCATGTGAATTACGAAGGCTAATGGGATGGCAATCAGGTGCTGGGGCACTCCGGAGAACACCCCCAACCAGACCGTGTTCCACAGCGAGCGCCAGAACATGGGGTCTGTAAAGGTAAAGGTGTAATTCTCGAGGCCCACAAACTTCCAGCGACCCCATCCATCGCTGGGCGTCCAGGCCTGGAAAGACATATACAGCGAGAACAGGCTGGGATAAAGTCCAAATACCAGAAACAGGATAAAGAAAGGGCTAATGAAGATGTACGGTGCGTAGCGCCGTTGGAAATTGCTCCAGCGCATCCCTACGCCGGGGCTCCCCCTAATCTCAAGTCGGCTGACGGTCTTTCGCACAGCTACTCCTTTCTGGTGGCCTTTATTCAAGTTAATTTTTTAGACCCCTTTCAAGCAGGCCACAGAAAGGGGGAGAAGGCATAGAGCCTTCTCCCCAGACTTGGCTAGCGCATCCGACGTTCAATGAGCCGCTTGGCCTCGGCCAGTGCCGCCGGGATGTCTTTGCCTTCGTCAAGAACCTGCGAAAGCGCCGTCCCCAAAATTTCGTAGGCTACCCGGTCATACTTGTTGGCCCTGAGGGGCTTAACCCGACGGGCCGCATCGCGCCAGAGCAGGCGAGCCTGCTGACCGCCCAAGAACTCAACCGGTTGGTTAAACGAGGCATCATTCTGAGCCGAGAGCAAGGCGGGGAAAGCGCCGATGGCCTTGAAGCCGGCAATCTGCGCCTCTTCGCTGGTCGTTACAAACTTAATGAACTCCCAGGCCAGAGCTTTGTTTTTAGAGGCCGTGGGAATTCCGTAAAAGCTACCCCCCCAAGATGCGTACATTCCCTCCGGAAGCTGCTGTACCCGCCATAGCCCTTTGGTTTCAGGGGCCATCCAGTTTTGCAAATGGCCCTGCAACCAGGCTCCAGAAAACTGCGTAGCAACCGTGCCTTTTTTGAAGGCATCGTACCATTCGTTGGTCCAGGCGCCAATACGTGCGTCGAGTCCGGCGGCTCGAATGTTCTTGGCCAGCTCAAAGGCTCGAACAAAACGCGGGCTGTCTACAATTACCTTACCTTGTTCATCAAAGTAAGGGCTGGTGTTGGCAGGAGTGGTCGCGAAGATATTGATCCAGGCCACATCAGCCGCATCGGCAATTAGAAAGGCTCCCGTGGTGGACTTGATTTTGCGGCCTGCGGCAATATAACCGGGCCAGGTCATCATGTTTTTGGGGTCTACCCCTGCCTTTTGCAGCACATCATTGCGATAGAAAAATGTACCAGGACCAATATCCACCGGCATACCGATAAAACGTCCGTCTGCGGCCGTAGCCTGGGCAATGGTATACGGGGTGAAGAGGCGTTTGAACTGTCCGGCATTGTAAGGAGCTTTATTCAAATCCTCAAAGCCTTGCCCCTCAGCAAAACGACCCACAAACCCGATTTCGATTGCCGCTACATCGGGCAGGCCCTGCCCGGTTGCCAGTGCGGTGGTGAGGGCGTTGTGGTGATCGGCATACTGCTGGATGACGAGCTTAACCTCGACATTGGGATACTTTTTGTTGAAAAGGGGAATCTGAGACTTTAGCGAGTCATCCAAATTGGGAAAAACCGCTACCGTAAGAGTAGTTTTCTGGGCGAGGCTCAGCCCCGCAACCACTAGCAACGCCAAAAGGATTAGGGTTCGCTTCATGAGTTCCTCCATCGGGTATAGGGCTTCCCGCCCCAAGGGTGCTTCAAACTTTTTTGAAAGCGCTTTCATTATTTTGTTGCCTCTTTTATACCTCCTTCCCAGAACAGCCCTTTTATAGCGAATGGTGCGGTATACGCACCCCCGGAGAACGTAAGAGTGCAGTGGACTCCCGTACTATCAGGCGGGTTGTGAGGGCCTTGGGTGTGTAAGAATTTCCCTCGAGCAAAGCCAGCACCAGCCGCGCCGCTTCCCAACCCATCTCCAGGCCGGGCTGGCGCACAGTTGTGAGGGGTGGAGTAAAGTAGCTGGAGCTAGGCAGGTCATCAAAACCCACCAGTGAAACATCGTGCGGAACTCGAACGCCCCGACGGTAAAGGGCCACATTGGCCCCGTAGGCCATCTGATCGTTAGCGGCAAAAATAGCTGTAAATAAAGAACCTCTAGCCAGCAAGGACTCCACGGCCAGCAGACCGGAAGGCTCGAGGTAATCGCCCTCCACTACCAGGCTCGGGTCAAAGGAAATACCCGCTTGTAGCAGGGCCTCTCGATAGCCATTCAAGCGTTCTATTGCGTCTGGGTGTGATTGCGGGCCGGCAATGTGTGCAATACGGCGGTGTCCCAGCTCAATTAGATGTTGAACACCCTCAAAAGCCCCTTGGAAATTATCAATACCTAAGCATGGTAGGCCGTCAATCCTGCGCCCAACCACAACCACCGGCATGCTCTTGACCAGCTCCAGAAGCAACTCTTCCGGTACGCTGCCATCCATTACAATCAAGGCATCCACCTGCCGGCCAACCAACACTTTGAGGGCGGCCTCCTCCTGATCGGCTCGCCAGTGCCCACTGGCAAAAATGGGGTGGTAACGGGTTTTTTCCAGGGCTTGCTCCACCCCCTTGAGCATCTCTCCGTAGTAAGGGCTGCTGATCTCTTGCGTAACCACCCCAATGGTTAGTGAGCGCCCCTGGGCCAACCCCCTGGCAAGGATATTGGGGTGGTATTGTAGGCGTTCAATTGCTTTCAGCACAGCTTCGCGCTTCTTTGGCTTGACCCGCGCGGTTCCATTAATCACCCGCGATACCGTGCTAGGCGAAACCCCCGCCTCACGGGCAACATCGCTAAGGGTCACAGCTTCTTTCAAGTTGCCTCCAAAACTGCAGCGTTAGCTAAAGTAAAGCAAATTTTGAAAGCGCTGTCAAGATTTCTAGAAAGAATGATATTCCATCCCCCAAAAGCCCTTCCGTTAAGCAGATAGAGCGCTCTACAAAAAAATCGAGCCATCCGGAACTGAGAATCCTTTGTCCCGGACAGAACAGTGGCCGCCTGGAAACTCAAAACCCAAGCACCCGTGGGCCGGATCCGGCCCACGCTGGGGTGCGTAACCTGCGCCCCGGCCCAGACGCATTCTCGTTTTCGCGGGCGGCTACGTCTGTGAAGGGCGCTGTAAGCCGGGTTGGTTCGTCACCGTTAGGCCACAAACCCAACCCAATTTGGTATGCGAATACCCGTGTGAATTTCGCTTTAAGCCTTCGGTGTTGGGCTTTTAGCCCTCTAGTGCTTAACCATGATGTGCCGCGCCACGGTATAGTCCTCGAGCGCGTACATACTCATGTCCTTGCCGTAGCCGGACTGCTTGACCCCCCCGTGGGGCATCTCGTTGACCAGCATGAAGTGAGTGTTGATCCAGGTACAGCCGTACTGCAAGCGGCTGGCAATCCGCATGGCCTTGCCCACATCCTGCGTCCAGACCGAGCTGGCCAGGCCGTAGTCGGAGTCGTTGGCCCAGGCGATGGCCTCTTCCACATCGCTAAAGCGGGTTACGCTCACCACCGGCCCAAACACCTCCCGCCGCACGATTTCGTCGGATTGCAGGGCACCCGCCACCACAGTGGGCTCGTAGAAGAAGCCCTTACCCTCCATGGGGTGGCCCCCCACCGTTACCTCGATGTGCTTCTGCATGCGGGCTCGCTCGACAAAGCTGGCCACCCGGGCCCGCTGCCGCTCGGTAATCAGGGGCCCCATCTCCACCCCTTCCTCGTTTTGCGCCCCCACCTTGATGGACTTGACCGCGTCCGATAGCTCGGCCACAAACTTGTCGTAGATTTTCTTGCCCGCATACACCCGGCAGGCTGCGGTGCAGTCCTGCCCGGCGTTGTAGTAGCCAAAAATTTTGATGCCCTGCACGGCGGCCTCGAGGTCGGCGTCGTCCATCACGATGACCGGGGCCTTGCCGCCGAGCTCGAGGTGGGTGCGCTTCAGGCTTTGCGAAGCGGCCTCGAGCACCCGCTTCCCGGTGGCCACATCGCCGGTCAGGGAAATCATCCGCACCCCCGGCTGGTGAATCAGCGTAGAGCCCACCGTCTCGCCCACCCCGGTCACCACATTCACCACCCCCGGCGGGAAAATCTCCGCCAGCAGTTCGGCCAGCTTGAGGGTGGTCAGGGGCGTCTGCTCACTGGGCTTGAGTACCACCGTGTTGCCTGCAGCCAGCGCCGGGGCCAGCTTCCAGGCCGCCATCATCAGGGGGTAGTTCCAGGGCGCAATGCTCGCTACCACGCCAATAGGATCCCGCCGAATCATGCTGGTATGACCGGCCAGATACTCACCCGCCAGCGCGCCGGTCATGGAACGGGCCGCCCCCGCAAAGAAACGGTAGCAGTCCGAAATAGCCGGGATTTCGTCGTTTAGCGCTGCCGTGTAAGGCTTGCCGCAGTTGAGCGACTCCAGTCGGGCAAACTCCTCGGCGTGCTCGTCAATCTTGTCGGCCAGTTTCAAAAGCATCAGCGAACGGTCTTTCGGCGTGGTTTGCGACCACGCATCAAAGGCTTTTTCAGCCGCATTCACGGCTTGCTTAACCTGTTCCACCGAAGCCTCGGGGAGCTTCAGGAGTACCTCGCCCGTGGCCGGGTTGAGGATGTCCAGAGGGGTGCTCTCCCCGGCCACAAACTGCCCATCAATCAGCATCTTGGTCTGTCCAATCAGTGTTTTGGTTGCCATAATCACTTTCCTTTCTTCCATTTTGGTCACACGTGTGCTTTGTCGCTAAGTTGGTTGCTCTCAACTCGGTTGATCTAGCCCCCAGCCAGCCTTCAGCCGGTTTTGCCTCCCCCGTGCAGGTCGTCGGTATCACGGGTCAGCCACTGGGCCAGCACAATCGGCAAAAAGGTGATGAGCATAACGAACACCGCCACCACATTGGTAATGGGGCGCTCGCGGGGCCGAAACAGCTCATTCAAAAACCAGATGGGCAGGGTCTTCTGGTCGGCGGCGGTAAAGGTGGTCACGATCACCTCGTCAAAGGACAGGGCAAATGAAAGCATCCCGCCCGCCAGCAAAGCTGTGGCAATGCTGGGCAACACCACAAAGCGCCAGGTGGCAAACCAGTCCGCGCCCAGATCCATGGAGGCTTCAATCTGGGAATAGCCCGTGCGTCGGAGCCGTGCGACCACGTTGTTGTACACCGTCACGATGCAGAAGGTGGCATGGCCAATGACTATCGTCCAGAAGCTCGGTTCCAGGGCCAGCCGCTTGAAGGTGGTGAGCAAGGCAATGCCGGTCAGGATGCCGGGCAGGGCAATGGGCAGGATGAGCAGCACGGTGATGAAGTCCTTCCCCAAAAACTGGAAGCGGTACATGGCTGCAGCCACCATCGTTCCCAGCACCAGGGCAATCCCGGTGGCCATAGCCGCTACCTGCAGCGATAGCCAGAGCGCCGCCCACATATCCTGTCGCTGGAAGGCTTCGCCAAACCAGCGCAGGGTCAGGCCGGGGGGCGGAAACTGGTAGGTGCGGTCTTCGGTGGTCAGGGCGTACAGAACGATGATAGCGATGGGAAAATGCAGGAAGAGCATTCCCAGGTAGAACGCGATACGCAGGCCCAGTGAAGGCTTACCCGGCATTGGCTCCCCTCCACCACACGTCCATGGGTTTGAGCCCGGTAATCCAGCCCGCTGTGTAGACAGCCCGCGCACTCTGACCAAAGGCCTTTAACTTCAAACCTTCACAACGCATTGAACGCCCCCAATCGCCGCACAATGAGCAGGTAAATGGCAATAATCACCACCGGCACTACCGAGAAAGCCGCGGCCAGGGGCAGGTTGCCTGCGGTGCCCTGCTGCACATAGACCATCTGCCCAATGAAAAAACCGGGCTGGCCCACCACCTGGGGGATGATGTAGTCGCCCAGTGTGAGCGAGAAGGTAAAAATGGAACCTGCTGCTACACCGGGGATTGCCAGGGGCCAGATCACCTTGCGAAAAGTCTGGCCTGGCCTGGCGCCCAGGTCGGACGAGGCTTGGATGAGCGATTTGGGGACGCGCTCGAGGGCCGCGATAATCGGCAAAATCATGTAGGGAAGCCAGATATAGGTAAAAACCAGAAACATACCCAGGTAGCTGTTGGAGAGGCTGGGGCCACCAACCACCGGTACACTCAGGATGCCTTGCAAAAGCCAGCCCAACCCCAGCAGATTGAAAAACCAGCTCACCACCCCTTCGCCCGCCAAAATTAAGCGCCAGGCATAGACCTTGACCAGGTAGCTGGACCACAGCGGCAACAGCACCATCAGATACCAGAAGGTTCTGGCATGGCCTTTGGTATAGAAGGCTATGTAATAGGCAATCGGGAAGCCAATGGCGATGCAGGCCAGCGTGACCACCAGGGCCATCAGGGTAGTACGCACCACGATATCCACGTTGGCCGAAGAGCTAAAGAGCTGCTGAAAAGCCGAGAGCGAAAAGCGATACTCCACCTGGCCGGTAAAGTCGTTGAGGGAGTAGAAGCTGTAGAGCATCAGGTTGAAGAGCGACCCCAGATAGATGATGCCCAGCCAGAGCAGGGGTGGTATCAGCAACAACGACAACAGCAGCAACGGACGCACATACAGCACGTCGGAAAGGCGGCGGCGCAGGGTCATGCGCCCCTCCCGCTCGCCCAGGTGGACAACCGCATGGCGCTGCTCACACCGCCTCCCGCAAAGGCCGCAGCGAACCGCTTTCCCAGCTCAAGGTAACGGCGCTGCCAATCTGCAAGCCCTGTTCTTCGGACGGCGTGACCGCCGTCAGGCGCTCCTCCCCTACCTGGACTTCGTAGCGGGTCTGGGCACCCAGGTAGTGAATATCCAGCAGGGTGCCGCTCAAACAGTTGGGGCCGTTCTGGCTCCCCGGCTGAATGGCGATGCGCTCCGGGCGCAGTGCATACCGGCCCCCTTCGAGCCCCAGCAGGCGGCCCTCGAGGACATTGGCGCTGCCCACAAAGCGGGCCACAAACTCGGTCTGGGGGTACTCGTAAAGCCGCTTGGGGGTGTCGAGCTGCTCTATACGGCCTTGGTTGAACACCGCCACCCGGTCGGACATGGAAAGGGCCTCGCCCTGGTCGTGGGTGACGTAGATGAAGGTAATGCCCAACTGGCGTTGCAGGGCCTTCAGCTCGATTTGCATCTCCTCGCGCAGCTTCAAGTCCAGCGCACCCAGGGGCTCGTCTAGCAACAGTAGCCTGGGCCGGTTGATGAGGGCGCGGGCTAGAGCCACCCGCTGCCGCTGACCGCCTGAAAGCTGCCCTGGCCGCCGATCCCCCAACCCTGCCAGCTTGACCAGTTCCAGCATCTCCTCGGCCCGCCGGTGGCGCTCTGGCCGGGGCACCCCCCGCACCATGAGCGCATATGCTACGTTGTCGCGCACGTTCATGTGCGGAAAGAGCGCATAGTCCTGAAAGACCGTGTTCACATCGCGAGCATAGGGCGGCAGCCGGGAGGCATCCTGCCCAAACAGCACAATCTGCCCCGAGGTAGGCTGCTCAAACCCACCAATCAGGCGCAGACAGGTGGTCTTGCCCGAACCCGACGGCCCTAGCATGGAGAAAAATTCGCCGGGGAGGATTTCCAAATCCACCCCGTCCACGGCCTTTACCGGGCCAAAGTAGCAGGACACCTCGCGGAGTACCACAGCAGCCTGCACAGACGTTTTCGGCTCTTTGAGCATTTGCACCATCGTAGTGGGATCGTCACCAATTTGCCGAGGGCCTTGGGTTGGGAATCTGGGGCCCTGGCCCCTGGGTTTCCTCCAGGAGCCCCTCACCCCCGGCTAGAAAGTTTTGATGCTCAGGTAGCCCCCTAGCCGAGGGTTGCGAACCGTCGGCATAGCATCCTTCACCAAATTTTGTCGTGCCATCAGCTACCAGCTATTCGCCACACGCAAATTCTCAGCGCCCTCCCTGAATAGCGATGTAATCGCTCACCCAACGGCTGTAGGGCACACACTGGTTGTTCTGGGTGCGGCACTGGGCGGTCGGCGTGCGCCAGAAGAAAATCTTGTCGAAGTCGTTGAAGCCCTGGTTCTTACAGCCGTCTGCCGGCAGCAAAGAGCCGGGGGTGTTGCAGGCTGCGGGCACCACCGGGTTGGAACCAAACCAGCCGGCAATGTCGGCCTGCACCTTGTTGGTAAGTTGCCAGTTAAGCCAGCGGTAGGCACAGTTGGAGTTTTTGGAGTTGGCCGCCAGCATGGTGGTATCGGCCCAGCCGGTAGCCCCCTCCTTCGGCACTACCCAGTCGATGGGGCGCTTGTTGGCCTTGAGGGTATTGACCTGGAAAATCCAGGTAGTCGAGGCCACCACGCCTTCGTTGGTGAAGTCCTGCACCTGGGCGTTGGCATCGTTCCAGTAGCGCTGGAGCAGCGTGCGTTGCTGGCGCAGCAGCTTGAGCACCTCCTGGTACTGCCGCTCGTTGAGCTCGTAGGGGTCTTTGATGCCAAGCTCGGGTCGGGTACGCATCAGGTACAGCGCTGCATCGGCCACGTAGATGGGGCCGTAGTAGGCCTGGATACGGCCTTTGTTGCTTTTGCCATCGGGGAGAATCATCTCTTCAAAAACCACCTTCCAGCTATCCGGGGGGGTCTTGAAGACGTTGGTGTTGTAGGCTAGCACGTTCACGCCAAACTGGTAGGGCACCCCGTAGCGCACCCCATTGACCACATACCAGGGCGAGTTGAGCAGGCGGCGGTCGAGGTTGCGGGTGTTGGGAATCAGGTTCCAGTTGATGGGAGCTACCACATTGCCCGCAATCAGGCGCTGGGTGGCATCGCCCGAGGCGGTGACGAGGTCGTAACCGCCCTGGTTCATCAGGCGCACGGCTTCGTCGGAGCTGCTGAAAACCTTGACCGTCACCTTGCAGCCGGTTTCCTTTTCAAACCCCGTGACCCAGTCCGCGCTCTTGTCGGTTGAGCCGTTTTCCACGTACCCCGGCCAGGCCAGGATGTTGAGCTGACCTTCGCTGGGCCCCAGCGACTGCTTTGCCCGGCTGGCCGGAAGCTGGGCCACCGCCAGACCTGCCACGGCTGCCAGACCCACCACTGCCAAGAACCACCGTGTTCTCATACACCCTCCTCGTATACGACAGCCCCTAGGCTTTGCCATACCCACGCAACCACTCGAGCTGTCGAACTGCTCTATACGATATAGACCTAGGTTGGCGGCAAACAAGCAACCTGTCTATATAGGAGGCATCGGCAAAAAAGATAGCTCCGGGCTAAGTGCACAGTCGTATAAATACCCGTACAAAGTGTCCATTGCGGCACGGACTATGCAGTACGCTCTTGCAAAAGCCGTAGCAGAAACCTTTTCGTTCCTCCCCTACCGTGTGGGGGAGGTTAGGTGGGGTTGCTGAGCAGCGACTTTGCGTAACCTGGTGGTTGAGGGCCTCACCCAATACCCTCCCCCACCCTCCCTACGTGGTAGGGAGGGGGCTCTATGTCAATCCCTCCCGGAAACCCGGAGGTGTACGGACATCTCTACGACGATGTACTAAGTTGCGCCCGTATAAGGTCTAGAGATGAATCCAGGCTGCGCGAGAAAATCATGCTCCAGGCGCAATACCCGCATGGTTTTCGATCATGCCATTATCCAAAACATAGGCGGGAGGTACTTAGTCTGGAGTACTCAGCAGCTCGGCATAGTTCATGCCGTACTCCTGCACCCGGCTGTGTTCACCGACCACCACCAAAAACTGCCGGGCCGCCTCACTGAGCGCACTTCCCCGGCGCCAGGCTACGCCAATCTCCAGCCGGGGCAGATCTTCTTGCAAAGGCCGCGACTCCAGCCGGTCTCCCTCGAGGCTCCAGGGCCTGTACATCAGGTTGGGCAGCACCGCCACCCCGATACCCAGGGCTACCAGGCTCCGCACGGCCTCGATGGAGTCGGTGCGTACAGCCACCGGAGGGGAACCGCTCAGGCGGTAGATCTGCTGGCTGACCTCCTCGAGCTCATCGTTCTTGAGCGACAAAAAACGCTCCGTCTGCAAGTCCTGAAGCGCCACCCTTTCGCGCTGAACCAGCGGATGGTTGGATGCCAGCCAGACCCGCCAGGGGGCCCGCAGCAAGGTGCGGGTTTCGATGGCCTGCTTGTCCACCACCGAAACATTCATCACCGCCACGTCGAGTTCGCCATTAATCAGCAGGTGCTCGATGTAACCCCGCCGGTCTTCCACCACCACGACCTGAATACCCGGAAACACCCGCTCGAATCGATCCAGCAAATAGGGCAGGTAGTAGGCCGTCACCAGGCTGGTCACCCCCAGGTTTAGCTGCCCGGTAGTGGCATCGGGGCGTTCGCGGATGGCCTGCTCGGCGTTGCGGAGTGCGGCTAGCACCTCGTGGGCGTGGCGCAGAAACTGGTGTCCCGCATGGGTCAGAGTCATGCCCCTGGCGTGTCGGGTAAACAGCTCGGCGCCCAGGGTATCTTCCAGCTTCTTGATGGCCTCTGTGACCACCGACTGGGTCACGTTCAGCGAGGTCAGGGCTTTGGAAATCGAGCCCGACTCGGCCACCGCAATGAAGTAGACCAACTGCTTGAGCGAGATTTGCACCGAAGACTCCTATCGGCAGAACCGATATAAATAGTCTAGTGGCTCCGCCCGACCCTGAACAGCGCTACGCTTGCGGCAGCGTGAGCAAGGTATGCTTGATGGACGAGGTGTAGCTATGGTCAAAGACTTCGATTTTCCCCGCAGTGCCTATGTGGGCGGCACATGGCATCAGACCCCCAAAACTTTTGCGGTTAAAAGCCCCTATAGCGGCGAACTGCTGGCCCAGGTCGCCGACTGTGGCGAGGCCGAGGCCCGTATGGCCGCCGACGCTGCGGTAGCAGCCTTCAAGGAGTGGAAAAAGCTCACCGGTTTCGAGCGCGGTAAAATCCTGCGCAAATGGAACGACCTGCTTATTGCTCACCAGGAAGAGCTGGGGCGCCTGACCGCCTTGGAGATGGGCAAGCCCATCACCGAGGCCAAAGGAGAAGTTCTGTATGCGGCCAGCTTCGTGGAATGGTGCGCCGAGGAAGCCCCCAGGGTAAATGGGGAGCTGATTCATTCGCGTTTCCCCCACAAGCGCCAGATGGCCGTCTACGAGCCGGTAGGGCCGGTGTATGCCGTGACCCCCTGGAACTTCCCCACCAGCATGATAACCCGCAAGGCCGCCCCCGCGCTGGCCGCAGGCTGCACCATCATCGTCAAACCTGCCGAGCAAACCCCCCTGTGCGCTTTGTACCTGGCCAAGCTCTGGGAGGAAGCCGGAGGCCCCGCCGGCACCCTGCAAGTGCTGCCCGCTGCCGACCCGGTGCCGGTCTCCAGGGTCTTGATGGAGGACATGCGCATCCGCAAAATCACCTTTACCGGCTCCACGCCCGTCGGCAAAATCCTCTATCGTCAGGGGGCCGACACCATGAAGCGGGTTTCCCTCGAGCTCGGCGGCAACGCTCCCTTCATCGTGTTTGAGGATGCCGATATCGAAAAGGCCGTGCAGTTCACCCTGCTCTCCAAGTACCGCAACGCCGGGCAGACCTGCGTCACCACCAACCGCATTTACGTGCACAGGAAGCTCGAGGCCGACTACGCCGGTGCGCTGGCCGAAGCCGTGAGCCAGCTCAAGGTGGGCGACCCCCTGGATGCCAGCACCAATGTAGGGCCCCTGGTCGAGCAACAGGGCCTGGATAAAGTAATTGCGCACGTGGAGGATGCCCTCTCAAAAGGGGCAAAGGTAGCCACCGGGGGCAAGCCCCTGGGAGGGCTGCTGTACGCACCCACCGTCCTCACCGGCATTCAGCCCGGTATGAAAATTCTGGAAGAAGAAACCTTTGGGCCGGTCGCCCCCTTGATGCCCTTTGAGGACGAAGAACAGGCCATCGCCTGGGCCAACAACACCGACTATGGCCTGGCCGCCTACATCTGGACTAAGGATCTGAGCCGCGCCTTCCGCGTAGCCGAAGCCCTGGAGTATGGCATCGTGGGCGTCAACGACCCTGTCCCCAGTGCGATGGGCTCCAACCTGCCCTTTGGCGGCTACAAAAACTCGGGTCTGGGCCGCGAGGGGGGGCACTGGGGCATGGAGGAGTTCCTCGAGACCAAGCTCATCTCGTTTCTACTGCCATAAATAGAGCCCGCTCAAACAGCAGGGGCGACCAACCGCCCTTCGGATGGTCGCCTTTGTATCGTTAGAATAGGTACATGAACATCGTTGGCCTTCGTGGTGCGCCCAAAGAGACCCTTGCCGAGTTGAAGGAAGCCCTGAAGGGTGTTGATTTTCCTGTAGCCACAGCGACCTACATCACCGACTGGCAGGATCAGCGGGCCCAGGCCCGTTACGCCATTTATGTTCACGAGGGCAAGCACCGGGTGCTGAGCCTGGACGCTTTTGGCCCCCGCTTTGGATCAGAGGGAGATGATGCCCTGAGAGATCTCACCCTCTGGCTCCTGGAGCGAGGAATCAGCAGCTTCAAAGAGGCCGTGGTGGCCCCTTCGGAGTACGCCGCTTTGTTTGAACAATCCAGTGAGGAGATCAGCAGGCTCCTCGCGGCCACCGCCAACCCCACCGACCCCATGCTTTATGTCAAGCGCGGCTTCACCAGCCGCATGTGACGCCTACCCTCAAACGTTGAAACCAAACATGCGCATCTGCCGTTTGCCGTCTTCGGTCATCCTGGCGGGCGTCCAGGGTGGTGTCCATACAAAATCCACATTGACCGCGTTTACGCCCTCGAGGCGCATCACCGCAATTTCGGCATCGGCCTTGACGATGTCCTGGGCAGGGCAGCCGATAGAGGTCAGGGTCATGGTAATGTCCACCACCCCCCCTTCCTTAACCTCGGCATCGTAGACCAGGCCCAGATCCACCACATTCACGGGAATCTCGGGGTCTCGCACCACCTTGAGGGCTTCCAGTACCTGCTCTTTGGTTGGCAGACTCGTCTCGCTCATAGGCTTCATGTTAACCTGGGGTTCTTAGCAGCATCCTGCATTAGATTGCAAAAAGCCGTGGCCTGCGGCGGGGCTTTTTGCCCCACAAGCCACAGGCCACCCACCACCGGCTCTACATAAACCGCTTGCGACGGCGGTAGCTCTTGACGTCCTTGAAGCTCTTGCGCCCTCCCGACTTGGCCACCCCCAGGTAAAACTCCTTTACGTCGGGGTTGGACTCGAGGTATTCCCTGGTGCCTTCCAGGGCAATCCGCCCGGACTCCATGATGTAGCCATAGTGGGCCACCGAGAGGGCTACCCGGGCGTTCTGCTCCACCACCAGCACCGTTACGCCTTCCTCGGCGTTAATCTGGGCCACAATATCGAAAATTTCCCGCACCAGCAGGGGGGCCAGCCCCAGGCTGGGTTCGTCCAGCAGCAAAAGCCGGGGGTTGGCCAGGAGAGCCCGCCCAATGGCCAGCATCTGCTGTTCGCCCCCCGAGCAGTAGCCCGCCAGGCGGGTCTTGATGGCTGCCAGCTTGGGGAAGTAGTGGTAGATGCGCTCGAGGTCTTCCCTTACCTTGGCTCCATCCCGTCGGGTAACCGAGCCCACCCGCAGGTTTTCCTCCACGGTCAGGTGCTTGAAGACCCGCCGCCCCTCCGGCACCTGCACAATGCCCTTGAGCACAATCTGCTCCGGCGGCTTGTTGGCAATGTTTTCGCCCCGGTAGTGAATTGCGCCCGACACCACCTTGCCGTCCTCCGGCACCAGCAGGCCCGAAATAGCCCGCAGGGTGGTGGTCTTCCCGGCGCCGTTCGGGCCCAGCAAGGCGGTGATGTGCCCCTCCGGCACCTTGAGTGAAACCCCCCTCAACACCTGGATGATGTCCTTGTACACCACCTCGATGTTGTTAACTTCCAACAGAATCGGGCCCAGGTCTTCAGGATGCATATCACCTCGCTGCTAATAGCAAATAGCCGATAGCTAGGTGGTCTGGGTCAGTACGTCATACCGAACGTAGCAGAGCGAAGTGAGGAATCTGATGCGCTTCAGTCCACTGCATTCACTACCCCTGAACGGTACCAGAATCCTCGTCGCACCACATGGGCCTCGGAATGACGGTGAGAGAAGTGACGTATCCCGATGACTTTGTTACCAGACCCCCAAGGGCAAAAATTCCTTCACAGTGAGCTATCGGCTTTGGGCTATGAGCGCTCTATTACGGATTCCGAACCTGGCGGAACAGTGCGGAGGTAAAGGGGTCGGTTACCGGCACAAATTTACCCCCTCTGGCTTCCAGCACCCGCAAGCCCTCGGCCCCGGTCTGCTCGGAACGGGTAAAGTCGATCTCGATGCCCGCCTTGGTCGAAACCGCAAAACCCGGCTTGAAGGCGTTCGGGCCGTTCATGCCGATCAGGGCCTGGTAAACGGTTTCGTTATCAATGCGACCATTGAAGCGCTGGGCAGCCCGCTTCATGGCTTCCACCGCAATGGCTGCCGCCAGCATACCGGCGGTATAGTTGGTGGAGTTCAGGATGTCCGCACTGCGGTTGTACCTGGCCGCGAGTTGCTTTTGCAGGGCAATGCCAGGGGTGTTCTCATCCAGGGTGTAGTAGCTGCTCGCCCACAGGAAGCCTTCGGCGGCATCGCCCGCCAGACGAATCAGGTCAGAACCACCGGTATACACCGCCCCCATCTGCTTAATTTTCTTGTCCAGCCCCAGACGCTTGGCGTCTTTGAGGATGTTAGCTACCGGGCCGGCCACGTTCTGGTGGATAATGTACTGCACCCCTGCCGCATCCAGCGCGCGCAACAACGCGGTATTGTCCAGGTTACCCCCACCCACTTCCCGCACATCCACAATGCTCTGGCCAAGCCGCTGGGCCGCCCGGCGGGCATGATCCACCACCGCCCGCCCAAAGGGGCTGGGGTTCACCACCAGGGCAATTTTGGCGTTCTTGTCGGTGCGGTTGATGTACTCCATCAGCGCTACCACCTGCTCGGAGTAGCTGCTCACCGGCAAAAACATGTACTGGTTGTTGGGCGGGTCAATCAGACCGATGTGTGCCGAGGCCGGGAGGGTCGGCATTTTGACCTCGTTTATGAGCGGCTTAAGCTGCAGCATGGCGCCGGTGGAATAGCCCAGGTACATCGCAGGCTTGGCCCGGTCCAGGGCTTCTTCAAAGATGCGCTGGGTGTTGGGGTTCTGGTACTGGTCGTCCCGCACGGTGCAGTTCAGGGTAACGCCCGGAATCAACTTCTGCTCGTTGGCGTATTTGCAGTAATCCTCAATGCCGGCCCCATACGGCCCCCCCACGTCCGAGGTGGGCCCGGTCACGGCCCCCGACCACAGCAGGTTCACCGTACGCCCCTGGGCCATCGCCAGTCCCAGCATGGCCACCATCCCTAAAACAATCGCTCGCTTCATGGCTCCTCCTGTTCGTTCAAAAAGCTTCTCTTTCTGATTGCAACGCGCATCACGCGATGTTGCCTGGGTTGCTGATTGCTGATGGCTAATAGCCTATAGTTTGGATGATCTGTTGGCTATCTACCTAATACTTAAACGGCCACGTTCGGAAATAACTTCGCAAGAGCCGCCACCAGTTGTATAGCCCCCTGGGCTCGAAGACCAGGAACAGCACAATTACCAGGCCAAAGGAAAGGGGCAACAAGGCCGAGGCCACATCCACGCCCGCCGGGGTAATGCTCTGAATGAAGGCATTGGACTTCATCCACTCCGAGAGCCGTTCCATGTAGAGCCGCAAAAACTCGATAAAGGCCGGGCCCAGCAGGCTACCCACCACCGTGCCCAGCCCACCCACAATGGCCATGGCCAAAAGCGCCACCGAGCGGCCCAGGGTGAACTCCTCCACCACCACGGCCCGCTGCATATAGGCCAGCAAACCACCGGCAATGCCCCCATAAAAAGCACCCAGGGCAAAAGCGAAGAGCTTGGTACGTCCCGGATCCATCCCCATTGCATCGGCGGCGCGGTCGTTGTCACGGACGGCAATGAGGGCGCGGCCATATTTGCCCCGCAACAGGTTACGCCAGGCCATCACCATCAGCACCAGCACGAACAAAATGACGTAGTACCAGAAGTAGTTGTGGTTGCGGAAGCCGATTTCCAGGCCCAGGAAGTTGCGCATCTCCACCGGAATCGCAGCCCCCTGGGCCAGCGCCGGGCTGCGCCCTACCACCCATACAAAAATCTCCTGGAAGGCCAGCGTGGCCAGGGCCAGGTAGAGGTGCTTGACCCGGAGGCTGGGAATCCCCACGATAAAGCCGATAATGGCCGCCGTGAGGCCCCCCAGGGGAATAGTCAGCCAGAAGGGCAGGTTGGGCGCGCTCAGGGCCACGGTATAGGCCCCGACTCCCATGAATGCGGCTTGGCCCACGCTAATGAGCCCAGCATAGCCGGTGGTGATGTTGAGCCCCAAAACCGCAATGGCGTAAATCAGGATGAAGTTAAGCACCAGCACCTGCGAGCGCTCTAAAAACATCGGCAGGATGCACAGGGCCACCAGCAGCAACACCACCGAGAGAATCTCGCGGTAGTTGGCAAAGATGGTGGTGTCTTGCACATAGGACGTGCGGTAGTTGCCGGTCTGGGCCCAGGGGTTACGCATGGGCACCTCCGGCGGGCTGAGAGCTGAAGGCTAAGGGCTGCAAACCAGAACCGACCTTTCCTTTAGCCTTCGGCTTTCGGCTTTCAGCTTTCAGCAATAGTCCAGTGTTCAGCGTCATACCCGCTCGATCTCCTCGGTGCCAAACAACCCGTGTGGCTTGAACCACAGCATGACCAAGAGCACCACAAAAGGCATCACGTACTGCGAGCCACCCCCCACCAGACCAATCTGGCTGAACAGGCCATCCAGGTAAGCCGTGGAAAAAGATTGCAGGATGCCGATAATGATACCTCCGACCACCGCCCCTGGCACGGAGTCCAGCCCACCCAGAATTACCGCCGGGAAGACCGCCAGCCCAATGGCAATCAGGCCGTCCTGGTTCAGCCCCGAGACCGCCCCCACCACGATGCCGGCAGCTGCTGCCGTCAGGCCCGCCACGGCCCAGGCCAACGCAAACACCCGCTGCACCGAGACCCCCACACTCATAGAGGCCATCTGGTCGTCGGCCACGGCCCGCATGGAAACCCCCAGCACTGAGCGCTGGAAGAACCAGCCAAACAGCAGCAGGAAGACGGCGGTAAAGCCAATCGCCAGGAGCTGCGGGTACGAAACGCTGATGCCCCCCAGGTTAAGGCCCCCCTGCGGCAAAAACTGCGGAAAGGTAAAATTGCCCGAGCCAAAGGGGGTCAGGTACATCAGGCCATCTAACACACTGGCCAGCCCGATGGTCACCATGATCACCGAGATAATCGGCTGCCCCACCATCCTGCGTAAAAAAATTCGCTCTACCAGAAAGCCCAGCCCGGCCGTGAGCAGCATGGCCAGCAGGGCCGCCAGCAAGACCGGCAGCTTGACCCATACCGCCAGCGCATAGGCCAGAAAAGCCCCGATGGCGATAAACTGCCCGTTGGAAAAATTGATCACCCGGCTGGATTTGTAGACCAGCACAAACCCCAGCGCGGCCAGGGCATAGATACAGCCCACTGCAATCCCGGAGATGAGGTTCTGCACAAAGTCAATCAAGGCTCACCCTCCTACACCTACAAGTTCCCTGCTACCCTCGGCCTCGAGCACACTGACCTCGGTAGAAACCTTCTGCACCGTGCCGTCCTGGTATTTGAACTCGGTCTCTACCTGCACCTTGCTGGTTTGGCTGTAGAGCGCGTCCACAAGCGGTTGGTAGCGCTGCATAATGAATTTGCGACGAACCTTACCGGTGCGGGTCAGCTCATCATCGTCGGCATCGAGCAGCTTGTACAGGAGCACGAAGCGCTTGATCCGCAGGTGTTCGGGGAGTCCGTCGTTGACTGCCTTGACCTCCTTGCGAATCAGGTCGGCCACCTGGGGTTTTTGCGAGAGGTCAATATAGGTGGTGTAGGCAATCCGGTTGTCCTCGGCCCATTTGCCCACGGTCTGCGGGTCTACATTGATAAAGGCCGTCAGGTAGGGCTTCTGGTCGCCAAACACCACGGCCTCTTTGATGTAGGGGCTAAACTTGAGTTTGTTCTCGATAAACTGGGGGCTGAACATCTGCTGGGTGCTGGTGTGCATCACATCCGAGACCCGGTCAATCACCACCAGGTGTCCCTCGGGTGTCAGGTAGCCGGCGTCGCCCGTATGCAGCCAACCATCCGCGAAGGTCTCGGCGGTGGCCTCGGGGTTCTGCCAGTAGCCCGCCACCACAGCATCCGAGCGACAGAGGATTTCGCCCCGTTCGCTAATTTTGACCTCGCCACCGGGAATCGGCACCCCTACCGTATCGGCCCGCACGTCGCCGTCGCGGTGTACAAAGGCAATCCCGATAATCTCGGTCTGGCCGTAGATTTGCTTGAGGTTGACCCCAATGGCGTGATAGAAGCGGAAGACATCCGGCCCCAGCGCCGCCCCACCGGTATAGGCCCGACGCAGACGCAAAAAGCCCAGCTGGTCGCGCAGTGGCTTGAACATAATCTGGTCGGCGAACCAGTAGGCGAGCCGCAGACCCAGCGGCATGGGCTTGCCATGCATGCGGTAGTCGGCCGCACGATAACCAATTTTCAGCATCTGGTTGTACACCCAGCGGTTGAAGGCATAGGTCTCGGAGATGCGCACCCAAATCTGGCTCTGGGTGCCTTCCCAAACCCTGGGGGGACTGAACATCACATGGGGCCCGATCTCCTTGAGGTCGCTCATGGCGGTTTCCACCGACTCGGGCATGTTGACGGCAAAACCCCCTGCCAGGGCCATCCCCACCGACATCATCTGTTCGCCAATCCAGGCGAAGGGCAGGAAGGAGAGGTAGTCGTCGGTGGGCTCGAGGGGGTCTATTTCCTGCAGGGCCACCCCCATGTGCAGCAGATTCCGGTGGCGCAGCATAGCGGCCTTGGGCCTGCCGGTGGTGCCGGAGGTCAGCGACAGGTGGCAGACATCCTCAGCGTGCCCCTGGGCGATGCGCTCTTCTACCGCCTGCGGATGCTGGCGCAGATACTCCTCGCCAAGCCGCTCCACCTCCTCGAAGCCGATAATCCAGGGGTCGTCGCGGTAGGCCCGCATACCCTTGGGGTCTTCGTAGATAACCTTGCGAACGCTGGGAATTTCGCTGCGGATCTCCAGAAGTTTGTCCACCTGCTCCTGGTCTTCGGCGACTACAAAAGCGGCCCCGGTATAGGAGAGCACGTAGGCAATCTCGGGGGGCAGCGAGGACTGGTAGACCCCCACCGATATACCTCCAAGGGACTGCGCGGCCAGCTCTGCATAGAGCCACTCAGGAATGTTGTCCGCAATCACTGCAAGGCGCTCGCCCTTTTCGAAGCCCAACGCCAGAAGACCTGCGGCGAAGTGGGTTACGTGCCGGTAGTAGTCGGCGTAGGTAATCTCGTTCCAGATGCCATAGTCTTTTTCGCGGATGGCCACCCGGCGCGGGGTTTCTCTGGCCCGCATCTGGAGAACCTGCGGGAGGGTGTATTTTTTGAGTTCGTAGCCGGAGGGCATCATGGGCAACCTCCCCAAAGAGGCCACACGTCACAGGTCGCAGGTTCCATGCCAGAGGTATTTTTAGCTCCGAGACCGAAGGCCTGAAACCATCTAGGCTGCATGATCCACCCCCACATAGGCTTCCTGCACTCGAGGGTTCTGGCTAACCTCCTCGGGCAAGCCGGAGGCGATTACCTGGCCAAAGTCGAGCACGTACACCCGGTCGGAGATGTCCATCACCACCCCCAGGTCGTGCTCGATGAGGATAATCGTGGTGCCGCGTTCGGCCCGAATATCCAGGATGAAGCGCACCATGTCTTCCTTTTCTTCCAGGGTCATACCGGCCATGGGCTCATCGAGGAGCAGCAGTTTGGGCGAGAGGGCCAGCGCCCGGGCGACCTCGACCCGTTTGCGCACACCGTAGGGCAGGTTACCCACCAGGGTTTTGCGGTAGGGCTCGAGCTCCATGAAGTCTATAATCTCCTCGCAGAAGCGGCGGTTCTCCACCCCCACCCGCATGGCCCGCCCGTAGATCAGGATGTTATCCAGCAGGTTGTAGTGCCCGAAGGTGTGGCGGGCCATCAGGAGGTTTTCCAGCACCGACATCCCCGTGAAGAGTTCGATGTTCTGGAAGGCGCGGGCAATTCCGTACTGGGTGACCTGGTGCGGCGAGGCGTGGGTCAGGTCGTGGCCCTCGAAGGTAATCCGGCCCGAACTGGGGTGATAGAAGCCTGATATACAGTTCAACAAACTGGTCTTGCCAGCGCCGTTGGGGCCAATCACCGAGACCAGTTCGCCATTAGCTACCTCGAGGGAAACCTCACTGAGCGCTTTCACGCCACCAAAGCTGAGCGTCACCTTTTCTACCTTAAGCTGCACCGGGCCTCCTTTAGTTATGGTCTGCCTCAAGCTTATCTGAAAAGCAATGTCGTTGCTTGCGTCAGTCCTGGATACTAACAAACGAGCGTTTGGTTGGGGCTGAGTATAGCGAGGCACTCCTCACATGTCAACGTTTTGCGGCAATATTTGCAAAAAAACGTCATATTGCAGGTATTGTGGAAAAGTCCGTTTTTTGTTAAGGCCCCTGAGGATCCCCAGGCTGGCTTGAGGATTGGGTTGTCTGTAGCAGTGAGGGTAGAGCTTCGCGGGGTTTTCCATCTCCACTGCGGCTTCACCGGAACCCTCCTTCACACGGCCAACCGCACCCCGCTTCCCGCCTCTGTACAGTTGTGCTACACTTTTAGGGTTGCCTGGCTCGACCCGGCAGAATTGTTCTGGCAAAACAGGGGGTCTCATAACCCTGGCCAGTTTTGGAGGAAGCAATGAAACGCACTTGGCAACCCAATAAGCGCAAGCGGGCCAAAACCCACGGTTTCCGGGCCCGCATGAAGACCGCCGGAGGCCGCAAGGTGCTGGCTCGCCGCCGCGCCAAAGGCCGCGTCAAGTTGACCGTAAGCAGCGAGCCCCAACTCAGCCGCTAGATCTGGAAGGGTCGCGCAGCTCCCCACGTCTGGGGAGTTTTTTTACCCCAGGGAATGAGGGGAAAGGGATCAGGGGTTAGAAAAACCATCCCTTCTTCTCTAGCCCCTCGAGCATCCCCATGCCGTTCTCTTCGCTCAAAGGAGAAAAAGCCTTTCAGCGCATCCGCGCAGGGCGAGCGGGGCGTGGGCGATACCTGACGGTGCGCTGGTTTCCCCTGCGCCCTACCGCCCACAATCCGGTGCGGGTGGGCATTGTGGTATCCAACAAGGTTTCCAAAAAGGCCACCTTGCGAAACAAGATTCGCCGCCGCCTGCGCGAAATTTTACGCAAAATGCACCTTCCCCCCTGCGAGATGGTGGTGGTGGCCCAGCCCGAAGCAGCGAGTGCGTCCTACTGGGACTTGCTCAAGGACTTAACCCATGCCCTGAAAAAGAGCGGGCTGGTACAATGACACGGGTTGGTTTGCCCTATTGTGGAAACCTAGGTTGGTCTGCGATGTTGAATCGATTGCTGATGGGCAGCGTACGGTTCTACCGGCGCTACATTTCACCCCTGAAACCCCCCACCTGCCGCTTTTATCCCACCTGCAGCCACTATGCCCTGGAGGCCCTGGAACGCCACGGGCCTTTTTGGGGTCTGTACCTGAGCACCAAACGCATTCTGAAGTGCCACCCCCTGCACCCCGGCGGGCTGGATTACGTACCCCAAGAACGCCCCAGGGTCCGCTGGAACCCCCTGGACTCGCTGAAATAAAAGGAGCTACTGGATGAAACGCTGGTTCTGGACAAGTTTGGCTTTGTTCGCCCTCACCCCCGCCTTTGCGCTCACGCCCGAGTGGCGCGATGTGGACGTCAACAAAGATGGCAAGCCCGAAAAGGTGGCCGTCACCAACCTGGCCGATATCGCCTTCAACGAGCAAGGGCAGATTGTGGGTTGGTACATCAAAATGACCCGCGCCACCGACTTTAAGGGCAACTACGACCGCGCCCCCAACCTGGTTCGAGCGGGCCAGACCCTGCCCGGAACCCTCTCCGATTTCTCCCCTACCAGCCAAGAGTTCAGCCGCCAGGAGCCCAACAATCCCGATGCTGACTTTATAGCCCGCTATAGCGACGGCGAAACTACGCTTATCTACACCGTGCATCCGCGCTTCCTAACGATAGATGTAGACATTCAAAGCCCCACCCCCCGCAAGCTTGTCTGGACGGGCATTGGCGGCACCGATAACCCCATTACCAAGTGGCTGGGCCAGGGCAACAACCAGCCCCTCAACGCAGGCCAGGGGCCGGCGGTGTATGTGGGCTGGCAGACCCAGAAAGGTGCGGGCTTTGCCATGTTCCTGAAGCCCCAAAACCCCACCCCCATCAGCCTGACCCAGCTCAATGGGGCAGGCATTGCCGAGGTACAGGCTCCGGCAGGGGGCCTGAAGCTGAAGGTGTACGGCGGGGCCAACGAGCTGGTGCGCCTCAGTGTAGAGGGCTTCTATCAGCTACCGGGGGTGTTCCAGCCCAACATCTGGGGCCAGGTTTCGCTGGGGCTGTTGTGGCTGCTCGAGGAAGCCCACAAGCTGGCCGGGGGAAGCTGGGTGCTGGCGATTGTGCTTATTACTATTCTAATCAGGCTTTTGTTCTGGCCTTTGATGCATCAGCAATATAAAAGCATGGCTGAAATGCAAAAAATTCAGCCCCTGATGAAGAAAATCCAGGAAAAATACAAAGACAACAAGGAGAAGCAGCAAGAGGAGATGATGAAGCTCTACCAGGAGCACAAAATCAACCCCCTGGGCGGCTGCTTTCCCTTGCTCTTGCAAATGCCCATACTATTTTTGATGTATAAGCTGATGTCGGGATATGAGTTCGGCCAAGGATTTCTCTGGGTTCCCGACCTAGCTCTCCCCGATCCCTTATATATTCTTCCCATTTTTTACATACTTGTTATTTTCACGTCCACAGTAATCACTGCTGCTGGGAACAAGGATGCAATTCGACAAGGCATTATCATTAATCTTGTTTTTGCCTTTATCCTTTTTAGTTTTCCGGCTGGTGTGAATTTGTACTACACCCTATTTACGCTATTGGGTGTGGGTCAGCAATATCTCATTAACAAGCAACTTGGAATTGGGAAAGTTCAAACAGTTGGTTGATTGAGCCGAGCCAATAGGATTGCAGCGATAGAACAAACAGGGCTGCAAGATGTCAATCTTGCAGCCCTGTTCCGTAATATTCTGGAGAGGAGGTGATTTGCATGGAGTTCCTTATTGACCTAATTGGCTTTTTGATCACTTGCCGTGCCAATGGTTTGTTCTAAATCGAGTCTCGAAACGCTTACATCAAAGCACCCCTCTGGGGTGCTTTGATGTTCCCTGGTAAGCTATAATCGGACGATTACCTATGGATGACAAAAAGCGAGGACTTGATGATCTGTTATCCGACCTGGGGATTGGGGAGAACGAAACCGCCCCGGAGGTCGTGCTGAAGGAGGGAGAGACCGCCCCCATCGTGACCCCGGCCACCCCGGCGCAAGACCCCAAGACCGCCCTCGAGCACTTCATGGTGGGGCTTTTGCTACGTCTCGACCCGGCCTACTCGGTGGACATTGTGCAGGAGGGCGAGGTTTTTCGGGTAGAGATTCTGGGGGGCGACTCCGGGCGGGTGATTGGGCGCGAGGGCAAAACCCTGCAAAGCCTCGAGTTCATCGCCAATGTGGCCATGGCCAAGCAGTTTGGCTCGACCTACCGGGTGGTGCTGGATGCCGCCGGTTATCGGCGTCGGAATGAGGAGCGCATCCGCCGCATGGCCTCCGATGCGGTGTTGCAGGTGGAGGTGAGCGGCCAGCCCATCGAGCTGCCGCCCATGCGCCCCAGCGAACGGCGCCTGATTCACGTGATGCTCAAACAACACCCTAAGGTGACCACCACCTCGGTGGGCGAGGGGGAAGAGCGGCATGTGATTGTCATGCCTCGGGATGCCAACCAGCCCGCGGTTTCTGAAGAGGATGACGCAGGCGAGTAAAAGCTATCTGGAACTTCTGCGGGAGTTCCAGCGGCGGCTCGAGGCTGCTAGAAAACCCGCTGCTGAGTCGCGCTGGATTGTGGGCCACGCTGCAGGCTTGGACGACAAACAGTTGGCAACCAGGCTGATGCAGGCGGTTCCGCCGGATGTAGAGGAGGCCGCCTGGGCCATGCTGAATTTGCGGCTTACAGGCTACCCCCTGCAACTCTTGTTGGGCGAGACCGAGTTTTATGGTCTGAAGCTCAAAGTGGAGCGCGGGATCCTGATCCCCCGGCCCGAGACCGAAGGGCTGGTGGAGCAAGCCCTGAGCTACGTTCGGGCTGAGGCCGAAACCCGCGTACTGGACATCGGTACGGGCAGCGGGGCCATTGCCCTGGCCGTAAAGGCACTGCGACCCCAAGCCAGGGTATGGGCCACCGACGTCAATCCCAAGGCCCTCGAGCTGGCCCGGCGGAATGCCCAGGAACTAAGGCTCGAGGTCACCTTCCTGGAGGCCCCCTTTACTGCCGACCTGAGCGAGCTGGATCTGATTATCTCCAACCCGCCCTACCTGCCCGAGAGCTACCGCGAGGAGGCCCCACCCGAACTGGCCTACGAAGACCCCTCTGCCCTTTATGCTGGCCTCGAGGGGCTCGACGTAGCCCGCGAACTGCTCCCCCAGGCCTGGAAGGCCCTCAAACCCGGCGGCTGGCTGTGGCTGGAGCTGGCCCCCGAGAACGTCTATACCCTGCTGGCGGAAGCTACCGCGCAGGGCTGGCGTCAGGCCAGGGTATTCCGCGACCTGGCCCAGCAGCCCCGCTACCTGGGCTGCCAGAAGCCCTCCCCTGGCCCCTCCGAACCCGAAGACGAGGAGGCGGGCTTGCTGGTCTGGGATGGCAAATAGGCCGTTAGGGTTGCCCCAACCGCTATAGAATCTGCCTTATGGACCTGCGTGCGTACCTGCATACCGCCCTCGACGCGGCCTATCTGGCCAAAAGCATCCACCAGTACTACCAGGAAAAAGGTTTTACCCAGAGCACCAAGTCCACCCCCACCGACGTGGTGACCCAGGCCGACCACGAGTCCGAGGCGGCTATCCGAGAACTGATTGCCTCGCGCCACCCCGATCATGTGGTGCTGGGCGAGGAGCAGGGCCAGGACAAGGAAGGGGCCTTTCGCTGGATTGTAGACCCCCTGGACGGCACCGTAAACTATGCCCACGGTTTTCCCTTTTATGCGGTGAGCATTGGCCTTGAAGCCCACGGCGAGGTGGTGCTGGGGGTGATCCTCGACACCGCCCGCAATGAGCTTTTTACCGCCGTTAAGGGCCAGGGCGCTTCTCTGAATGGCCGTCCCATCCGGGTCTCTACACGGGACACCCTGCTGGGCAGTCTGCTGGCTACCGGCTTTCCCTACGACGTCAACAAAGACTCTGAGAACCTGACCTATTTCCAGCGGGCGCTGGGGCAGGGGCTGATGGTTCGCAGGCCCGGTGCGGCGGCCCTCGACCTGGCATATGTGGCGGCGGGCCGCCTGGATGGCTTCTGGGAGGTGAAGCTGAACCCCTGGGATGTGGCAGCCGGCTGGTTGCTGGTGACCGAAGCGGGGGGTCGGGTCTCGGGCTTTGCCGGAGAGGATTACCGGCTCGGCAACCGCTACTTAGTTGCCTCGAACGGCCTGATTCACGACCGGCTGCTCCAGACTATCCTGGGAAAATGAGCTCAAACCCGCCCCCCAATCCAGCCGCAGACCCGGAGGTCTTTCTCGATAAAAGCAAGCGGGCCTGCGGGATGGAGTTGCCCCGCGCGATGTGGGAATGGGAAGTGGGAGGTAGGTAGTGGGTTTCTAACGCCTACCCCCTACCTCCTACGGTATGGAAAGTGTTTTGGCAAGGATTTTTTGCTCGTCCCCAAATCAAAGCGTAAGACAATGGGCTTCAGGACAGGTTCTATGCCATGTTTGTTACGACCTTCCGCCCGATATCGCGCCGGTACAGTGCGTGCTCGAACTTCACCGCCGCCACCCCGGCGTAGGCCCGCTCGAGGGCTTTCTTCAAGTCTTCACCCAGCCCCACCACGCTGAGCACCCGGCCCCCGTGGGTTTGCAGGCCGTCCGGGCCCCGGCGGGTTCCGGCCTGGAAGTAGAGCACCTGCTCGGGGGGCTGCCGCGGGAGGGATAGGGGCAGGCCCTTGTGGGGGTCGTCGGGGTAGCCCGGCGCGGCCATGACCACGCAGGCCGAGGCCAGGGGATGCCAGGTAAGCTCGAGTTCGTGCAACCGTCCCTCCACCACCGCCAGGGCCAGCTCGACCAGGTCGGTCTTCAAGAGGGGCAGAATGGCCTGACACTCGGGGTCGCCAAAACGGGCGTTGAACTCCAGCACCTTGGGCCCCTCGTCGGTGAGCATTAGCCCCGCATAAATCACACCCTTATAGACAATCCCCTCGGCCCGCAGCCCCTCCACCAGCGGCTGTAGCACCCGCTCCACAATTTCGGTCAGGACGCCCGGCGCCAGCGGATAGGGGCAGATGGCGCCCATCCCCCCGGTCATGGGGCCGGTGTCGCCGTCCAGCAGGCGTTTGTGGTCCTGGGAGGGCAGCAGTGGTTTGATGGTTACGCCATCGGTTACGGCCAGCACAGTTACTTCGGGGCCGCTCAGAAACTCCTCAATTACAATCTCGGCCTGTTCAGGCCCCGAGAGGATATTAGCCGCCGCCTGCTTGGCCTGTTGTAAGGTGGTGGCCACCGTCACCCCCTTGCCCGCTGCCAGCCCCGAGTCCTTGACCACAATGGGGGCGCCGGTGGTTTCCAGATAGGAAAGGGCATCCAGCACATCGTGGAAGGTTCTGTGCCTGGCAGTCGGAATCCCAAACCGCGCCATGAGGTCTTTGGCGAACGCCTTAGAACCCTCAATCATGGCCGCTTTTTGCACCGGGCCAAAAATCTTGAGCCCTCTGGCCAAAAAAGCATCGGCAATCCCCTCCACCAGGGGCGCTTCGGGCCCCACCAGGGTCAGCTCGATACCCTCCTGATCGGCCCACTCGGCCAGTTGCTCCACATTGCCGTCCCAGGGAATGCACTCGGCCAGCTCGGCCATGCCGGGGTTGCCCGGCGCGGCAAAGAGCGCCGTTACCAGGGGTGACTGGGCCACCTTCCAGCACATCGCATGTTCGCGTCCACCCGAACCTACTACCAAAACCTTCACGGAGCCAAGAATAACAGGGGCAGGGGAACTGGGGATAGGGGTCTGAACCAGGGCAACCCCCCGGTTCCCATTCATCCTGACCGGTTTCGCTCGCTTTTATGGCTTCCCACGGGTATGACCCAACACACCCGCTTTCCCTTCTGTGTCCGGCTTCTTCACACCTTTCCCTGCAACACCCTCCGCACCGCCTCGGGATAGGCCAGGTGTTCCTGCTCGAGAATACGGGCGGCCAGGGTTTCCTCGGTGTCGCCCGGCAGCACCGGCACGCGTCGCTGCAACACGATGGGGCCGGTGTCCATGCCGGCATCCACAAAATGCACCGTACAGCCCGACTCAGACACCCCGGCCTCCAAAGCCTGGCGCTGAGCGTGTAGCCCTGGGAACTGCGGCAAGAGCGAGGGATGAATGTTGAGGATGCGCCCCTGCCAGGCCTGCACGAACGCAGGTGACAGCAGGCGCATAAAGCCCGCCAGCAGAATCAGGTCTATGCGGTGGTCGTGCAGGAGTTGGCCTGCTACCTGCTCAAACTGCTCGCGCCCGGTCTTGTAGGCCACCCCCTGGTCGCGGCTCCTGGGCCAGGGCACGTATTCGGCCTCGACTTCGGCCTCTACCGCTTTTTGCAGGGCCAGGGCCTCGCGCTTATCGGAGATGACCAGCACAATGCGCCCGAGCGGGTTGTCGTGAGGAAACGCCTTCAGCAAAGCCTCGAGGTTGCTCCCCCGCCCCGAAGCCATCACTGCGATTCGGGCCGGACGCGGCAACGGAAAATAGCTCATCCAACCACCCTCCAGTTGCGCTCTACAGCCAGTTGGCGCAGCCGGGCCTCGGGGTAGACCACTACCGGCTCTTCGGCCAGCTCGAGCATGGGCAGGTCGGGCAGGCTATCGCCGTAGGCCGCAAAAAGGGCCTCGCCCCGCAAGAATGCACGAAGCTGCTCGGCCTTGCGGGCCCCCGAGCGCACCGGCCCCCGCAGTCGCCCGGTAAAGACCCCGCCTTCAATCTCGAGGGGCGTGCCCAGGGCTACCACCCCCTCCCCCATTCGCCTCGCAAACGCCTCCAGGATGGGCTGGAAGGTAGCTGAACACAGCACCAGCCGCCGCCCCTGCTGCTGAATCTTCTGAAGTTCGTCGAGCACTTGGAGCCGCCGCCTGGGCCAGAGTTCGTTGGTCACTACCCACTCGCTTACCGCGTTTAGCTCTTCCTGGCTGAGCCCGGCCAACAGCCCGGCGGCCCCTTCCATGAAGCGATCCTGAAAGGCGCGTTTGTCCCCCAGGCCCAGCCGCGCCGCCACTGCCCCCGGCAGATGCCGATAGAAGAACATGCGGTACTGCCCGGCCCGCCCGTGCGCCTGCATCCAGGCAGCCATACCCCGCCAGGTTTCGCCAGTAGTGAGGGTGCCTTCCAGATCTGCGGCGATGGTGTTCATAAACTCCTGTTCACAAGCAAGGTTACTGTTTCAACAGCCACAGGATGCGGTCAAACGAAAAGATGTAGTGAACAACCACTACAGTGCCAAAAATCCAAGCCAATGTTACAGCCTGTACGCTGTAGAGCGACCATGTAGCCAGAGCAAACAAACCCAGTTCAAAAATCAGGCGAAGAATTCCAGGCACCGCAACAGGTGCCGCTCCTGGGTCACCCGGTACACGAAAGGTAGCCCAGAGAACAGCAGCAACCACAGGAATTCCAAAGGCCAGAAGGGGTCGCAGCCAACCTTCGCTCTTTTGCCAACCCCAAACACCCAAGGCCAGCAAAGCTGCCATCTCGAGCAAAAAACGCAGCGCCAGATTGATAGGATGCGAACCCATAGTGTCTTTAACGCCGCTCAGCTCGAGCTTTGAGCACCTGCAACGAACCCTCGAGCGATTTTTCCAGAAAGTTCCGGTCGAAAATCTTCATGGTTTGGGCCAACCAGCCAGTAAGCGATTCCTCGGTGGCAACACGTACCCCCTCACCCTGGGGCTCAAGCGTCCAAATGTGGACTGCCCTCATTCCTACGGAGTTGCCTGTCCAACCTATGCATCGTCCTTGCTCCAGTGCTTGAACAGTTGACACGATACCCAGCCCCTTGGCTTTCCATCGAAAGACCGCTCCAACAGCAAGCTCCCCCTCGAGTCTGGCCGACGATACATCGGGTTGCCACTGGGGCCAGCGCTCGATATCGGTGAGCAGAGCCCACACTGTTTCGAGCGGTGCACCGATGACAATTTCCTTGCGTGCTTTTAGTGGAGCGCTGTTATCAATATTCATGCTTCCTCTGCTCAACTACACTAACGCAATTCTCCCCACATTGTGTAACAGGGTTCGGTCCTCGAGCCCCACTATCCAGCAAATCAGGATATGAAGGAAACCACGGGTTTCTGGCCCGTGAACTCATATGTAGTCATCACCACGCCGGTACTCGAGACCACACTGCTCACCAGCTTATAGCTCCCCGGCGGCGTCCCCTCGCCAAAAAGCCGCTTACCCCGGCCCAGCACCACCGGAAAGGTCTGCAAAATCAGCCGATCCAGCAGGCCCGCCGCCAGCAGTTGGGGGTAGAGCGTCGAACTCCCCTGCACCAGCAGGTCGGGGCCATTGCTGGCCTTGAGCTCTCGCACCGCCTCCAGGCTGCTCAAACGCTGGCTGTTGTACCAGGGTGGGCTCAGGTCGCGGCTCGAGAGCACCCACTTGGCCGTGGGGTTGAACCGCGCCGCAATGGGGTTGTCCGGGGGCACCTGGGGCCAGTAGGCCGCAAAAATGTCGTAGGTTCTGCGCCCCAGCAACAGCTCGTAGGGCGGCCCCAGCAGGTAGCCCCGCACCATCTCGCGGGTGATATCGTCGGAATGCACCCAAATCCAGCCCCCCAGCCCAAACCCACCACTCGAATCTTCCTCTGGCCCGCCGGGGGCTTGCATCACCCCGTCCAGCGACAGGAAAACGGCTCCGATTATGGTTCGCATCCGTATGCCTTGCCCTGGTAAGTAGAGCGGTGTTGACATAGAGGCCTCCCACGAATACCTGTCCCAGCCGGATTCGGCTGTGACAGGTAAAACACTTGCCGGGAGAGGTAAGTGTTTGTGGGAACCGCTATCAGATGCGAATAGTGGTTGTGTATCTTCCTAAGCAGCAAACCTGCACCATTCCTGGCCCTTGCCACGGCATATCTGGGTATTTTGTCGGGGTTCACATTCCTAGTATGCAGATCCAGTCCTCACTTTCGTAAAAAGAGGTGCAGGCAGTTGCCAACCCCACAAGCATCGTCGAAATTGCCTCCCTGTGCTCCGAAATCTCCTTCTCCATGTCCATTCCGTAAGACAAGTCGAGGTGTAACAACCTCGAGGCTTCATCAGGCCTTACCACGCCGAGTGCGCTGGCTACTCCTTTCCACTCATCAACGATTCTTTGGCCTACCTCCCTTGGAACTTCATTCACCGCAAAGTGGTTGTAAGTGGGAAGGTGTTTCGCTATGATTCCTTCCGCCATTCCGAAGGCATCCTCCCAGACGAAAATAAAACTATCTTGCCAGTGCTTACCGGTGTAGCGTCCGGGGCCAATCTCCATGTAGCCGGTGGACTCGAGCTCGGATGTCCTGCGTCGAATAAGGTAGTCCATTAACACCTCTGGAGTAACCTCTTTATACCAAATCTGCTCAGAAGTGACCCAAAAGCGATATACAAGTCCCTCGGACGCGCCCCCTGGCGCGGCAAGTGAGGGGCGCGTTTAGCGCCGCTCACGCGCAGAGTTGGTATTAGGTTGGCTCACTTGAGCCAGCAGCCCTTGGTTTTGATGGTACCGCAACTCGGACTGGCTTGGCGATAGTGGTCTGGTAACGAAATGAGCATGCTGGCTGTGCCACCAGACCACTAACCCTAGGCCATCACCTCTTCCGGATGATGCTTGTTCCAGTAGCGCACCAGCCCATCCACGCTCATCCAGGAGGGGTCGGCAAACTCGTATTCCTGCACCTCTTCGTCGGAGAGGCCCGCAGCCCGCAGGTTAGCAGCCACGTAGGCTTCAAATTCGGGCACAATCTGCTCGCGGGTTTTGCCGGCCTTGAGGCGCTCTTTCATCCAGTCGGCCCACTCCAGCAGTTTGGCCTCGAGGGCGCTCAGGTGAGGCCCCACGTCCTCGGTCTCGCCAAAGTGGGTCAGGTAGAGCTTGCGAGGGTTCAGGGCGCGGATTTTGGCGAGGGAAGCCAGCCATGTTTCGATGTGAATCTCCGGCGGGGGGCAGGGCGGCAGTACCGGGCCTCGTCCGATCTTCACCCCCGTCACGTCGCCCCCAATCAGCTCATCGCCAATCAAAAAAGCGTGGTGGTGGTAGGCGTGGCCGGGGGTCTCGAGGGCCTGTATGGTCGCCTCGCCGACCTGCACGGTGTCGCCATCCTGCAAAATTTCAATCTGGCCCTCCGGCACGTAGCCCATCTGGCCCCAGAGGGCTTCCATCTGGTCGCCGTAGATGCGCGTGGCCGAGGCCCAGAGCTTGCTGGGGTCTACCAGGTGGGGCGCCCCCTTGGGGTGAACGTAGATGGTAGCCCCCCGCTCGGCCATACGCCAGGCCGCGCCCGCGTGGTCGAGGTGGATGTGGGTCACGAACACATGCCGAACATCGGAGGCCGCGTAGCCCAGCGTATTAAGGCCATCCAGCAGCACCGAGAAGCGCGACTCCGGCCCGGTCTCAAACAGTACCGGCCCCGCCTGGGTTTCCAGCAAAAACGAGGCAATCACCCTGGGAGCCCGGTCGTGCAGGTCAAGGATGTGGATCACAAGCCTATTCTACGCAAGCCCCACATATACCCGCAAAGTTGCGGCGTCAAGGTCGAACATCGGCCCTATCGGCGTTGGGCTTTCAGCCTTCCGCGTTGGGCTAACCCCAAATCCCCGCGAACCCGTCCAGAATCCGGGCGATGTGCCGCGCGGCGTTGTGGAAGTCCTGGAGGCGGATGTTTTCGTTGGGGGCATGGGTACGGTTAGCAATGCCAAAACCCACGCCGGCATCAATCACCGGGATGCCCAGGGGCCTGGCAAAGGCATACACGGGCGAGCTGCCGCCGGTCATGGGGATGAGCTGGTAGGGTTTCTGGTAGACCTCCTCGCCCGCCCTAGCCGCCAGCCGCACCAGGGGGTGGTCGGCCTCCGATTTGGCGGGGAACATGTAGTCGGTATAGGTGATGCGGACATCGGTAAAGCCCTCGGCGTCGAGGTGGGCACGCAGCTTTTTCAGGATGTCGGTGGGGTCCTGGTCGGGCACCAGGCGGAAGTCCAGCTTGGCCGAGGCTTTGGCCGGAATGACGGTCTTGTTGCCGGGGCCCTGGTAGCCGGTGGTAATGCCCTGGATGTTGCAGGTGGGGTTGAAAACGGCCTTTTTGAGCTCGAAGCCGGTGAGCCCCCCCACAAACCCGCGCAGGCCGAAGGTCTCACGCAGGTAGGGTTCGTTGTCGGGCAGGCGGCGGAACAGTTCCAGATCGAGTTCCGAGATGGGCTTTACATCGTCGTAGAAGCCGGGAATCAGAATGTGTTCGTTTTCGTCCTTGAGTGAGGCCAGCACCCGCACCATCCGCCAGGCCGCACTCGGCAGGATGTGGGCGCTGCCGGAGTGGGCATCGCGCGAGAGGGTCTGGACTTCCAGCTCCACCGCCAGAATCCCCCGCCGCCCAAGCGAGGTGCCGGGCCGCTCCTCGAAGTCTATGCCGCCTTCCTCCCAGATGGCTCCATCACATTTGAGCAAGTCCAGGTGGTCTTGCACGAACCGGGCAATGCCGGGGCTGCCGACCTCCTCGTTGCCCTCCACCACAAACAGCACCCCACAGGGCAGCTCGCCTCCATGCGCGGCCCGCACCGCATCCACCGCCGCCACGCGGGCCATGAACTCGCCTTTGTCGTCCTTAGCGCCCCGGGCATAGAGCTTGCCCTCGCGGATTTGCGGCTCGAAAGGGGGCGAGTCCCAGAGCTCCAGGGGCTCAGGGGGCTGCACATCGTAGTGGTTGTAGAAGAGCAGGGTGCGCTCGGATCGGCCCCTGGCCCGGCCCACAATGACCGGGTTGCCGTAGCCCTCGATCTTCCAGGTCTGGAAGCCATGTTGCTGCAAGGTCTGCTCCACCAGGCTGGCACAGACTTCCACGCCCTCGCCCGTGGCCGACACGCTCGGCTGGGCGCAGAGCCGGATGGTTTCCTGCAGGTAGGCCTCGAGGTTTTCTTGCAAGAAGCGGTCTATGGCGCTGGACATGGCTAGAATATACGTCGCAGCAGCGCGAAATGCGAACACAGTGAAAGTCGCTTTTTAGGCGACGGTAGACCCTCGGTGCCTTGCCATCCACTGCCCTCCCCTAATCGAGCAGACGTGGGTCAAGCCAGAGTTCTTGGGGTTCGCCAAACCGTACCTCAGACATGGCCGGATGTCTGGGGTTGAGCAACAAGTTGAACTCGCTGGGAACCACTGCCGAAGGCACTTTGAGCGCCAGCGAACGCAAGCTCTGCGCCCACTCGCTGCCAAGTTGCTGGGTGGATGCTGGATACGGTTCGGGCAGTTGCTGCCAGTCCGGTGGCAACTGCTGCAAAGTTTCGATGTGCCCATCAGGAACCTCGATTTCGATGGATACAAAAGCAGTCAGATAAGCCCGTTCGTTGACGTGTACCAATATTTCCAGGATGCCGGTGGCCAGGCTGCCCGCCACATACACCACCGGCACCCCACTCTGGTTCCAGCGGCCTGGGCTACGGGCTGCTCCCTCGCCAGTGAAGGCTGCATGGGCATACTTGCGCGAGGTGATCCTCCAGGCTTTCATGTAACCAGGCCATCTTCCAAGCGTCCCAGCAGATGCTCGACCGCCCTGAAGCCAGGCTCGGTGTCGAGGTAGCGTAGCGGACTGGCGTTGTGTAAAAACACCTTGGGGCTGCTCATCCAGCTTGCTGCCAGTTTGGTAGAGCCGAAGAGTTCCTCCGCCCGCCGGAGCAGATAAATCACTTTGTACAGACGATTGGACTGCTCCCGGTTCAAGCGCCCCAAACCCTTATAGCGGTGGGCGCTGCTGCGTGGGATACCCGCCGCTTCCAGGATGTCCTGCTGGTTAAGGCCGTATCGCTGGGCAATTTCGCCAATCAGCCGGGCCGGCAAACCCTCCCGCACACTGGCTACGTCGTGGGGAGAAAAATCGAAGCGAAGCTCGAGGGTGGTTCCCATATAGAACATAATAACGTTCTATTTGGGAACAGTCAAAATCGAACCATGACCCAGCAAACCCTCACTGCGAGGCGGCCTGGGCTTTGTATTCTTTGAACTGCTCGCGCAGCCTGGACTTCAGGAACTTTCCGGTGCTGGTGCGGGGAATTTCGTCCACAAACACATAGGCATCGGGCAGCCACCACTTGGCGAACCGGGGCTCGAGGAAGGCCCGCAGCTCTTCGGGAGTGGCGCTGGCCCCCTCCTTCAACACAATGGCGGCCAGGGGGCGTTCATCCCACTTGGGGTCGGGGATAGCGATGACGGCGGCCTCCTTCACCGCCGGGTGGGCCATCAGGGCGTTCTCGAGGTCAATCGAGCTAATCCACTCGCCCCCGGACTTGATCAGGTCTTTGGTGCGGTCGGCGATGCGGATGTAGCCCTCGGGGTCAATGGCCACCACGTCGCCCGTGCGGAACCAGCCGTCCGGGGTCCACTTGTCCGACTCTTCCTCGAGGTTGTAGTAGCTTTGCGCCACCCAGGGTCCGCGCACCTGCAACTCGCCCAGCGACTGCCCATCCCAGGGCACCACCCCCTGCTCGCCCACCGCCCGGATCTCCACCAGGGGGGTGGGCACGCCCTGCTTGGCCCGGTAGCGGTACTCCACTTCGGCATCCCCTCGCAAGTGGCGTTTGAGGCGGCTGGTGGTACCCAGGGGGCTCATCTCGGTCATGCCCCAGGCGTGCAGCACCTTCAAACCAAAGCGGTCGAAGGCCCGAATCATGGCTTCGGGGGCTGCCGAGCCGCCCACCACCATCTCCATGGGCTCCAGCTTCCAGCGCCCCGGCTCCTTTTGCAGCGCCTGCAAGACCCCCAGCCAGATGGTCGGCACGCCGGCGGTTTTGGTGACTTTCTCCGATTCGTACAGATCCAGCAAACTCTCGGCGTCCAGGTGCGGCCCCGGCATCACCAGCTTGCTGCCTGTCATCACCCCGGTAAAGGGCAGCCCCCAGGCCAGCACATGAAACATGGGCACCACCGGCAGCAGCACATCGGTACTGGCCAGGTTCAGCGCATCCGGCAGGGCCGAACCCAGGCTATGCAACACAATCGAGCGGTGCGAGTACACCACCCCCTTGGGCTTTCCGGTGGTACCGGAGGTGTAGCACATCCCGGCAGCCTCGCGCTCGTCGAGGCTGGGGTAGGCAAAACCGGGGTCGCCGGAGGCCAGGAAGTCCTCGTAGCTTTCCAGGCCCTCGGGCACCGGCTGGCCCGAGAGGGGCACCACCAGCACCCGCTCGAGCTTTACCTGCGCCTTGATGGCCTCGTAGAGCTTGAGGAGCACATCGTCCACAATCAGGATTTTGTCCTGGGCGTGGTTGATGATGTAGGCAATATCGGAGGGGTGCAGCCGCAGGTTAAGGGGGTGCAAGACCCCCCCGGCCACCGGGACGCCAAAGTAGGCCTCGAGGTGCGCGTAGGTATTCCAGGAGAGGGTGGCCACCCGATCCCCCTTCTGCAAGCCCGCCTTCTGCAATGCCGAGGCCAGTTGACGCGAGCGCCGGTAAAAATCGCCGTAGGTGTAGCGGTGGAGCGATTTATCGGGCAGCCGGGTCACGATCTCTTCCCTGGGGAACAGACTGCCGGCCCGCTCGAGGAGGTGAACCAGGGTTAGCGGAAAATCCATCATGGTGGACTGCATAGGCTTCTCCTTTGCTTTGACTTTGATGGTACGGCCTGGGTCGTAAGAAAAGTATATCGCGCCCTTCACAGACGTGGCCGCCCATCCAGGCGGCCACTGTTCTGTTCAGGACAAAGCTATCTTGATGTTCGGATAGCTCGAAAATTGTGAAGAGCGCTCAAAAATACTTGCACAGTACGTTGGTCACGGCACCCAACCCGGCATCCATCCGGGTGCTGTGTTTTGAACCGCACCCCTGAGTAGATGGGCTGAGGGATTTGACCCACTCAACACGACGCAGCAAAAGCCCTCCTCGAGGGCTCGAGGAGGGCTTTCAAGGCCAATGCTATCCGCTATGAGCCATCAGCTATCGGCCTAGAAGACAAAAAACGCCGGCACGTACTCGTAGGCGTTGCCCGCCCGGCGCACGTTGCCCACCCCCGGCCAGGCAAAGTGGTAGCCCACCACCGTTATGCGGTCTGCAGCAGCGGCCTGCCACAGCCGCGCCCGGGTGGCCACGGCCTGCTGGGGGTTGGCATCGAAGCCCAGGTAGTGGTCGGGGAAGCGGAAGGAGAGGATGTGATGCCCCCCGGCGTCGCCCAGGTGCCAGAGGGTCTGGTTGCCCGAGCTAATCTGCACGGCCAGGTGGCCCACGGTGTGACCGGCAGTATCCACCGCGGTCAGGCCAGGGGCAATCTGGGCTCCTGGGCGAATCAGGGTAAAGCGGTCGCGCAGAGCCACCAGGTTGGCCGGGGGGGTGGCCTGGGAGAGCCAGAACTGCATCTCGGTTTCGCCGATCAGGTGCCGGGCATTGGGAAAGGTAGGCTGACCGCCCGTGACCAGACCGCCGATATGGTCGCCGTGACCGTGGGTGATGAAGACGGTGTTGATGTCGGCGGGGCGGATGCCTGCATTGGCCATGTTGGCCAGTAGTTGGCCGGCCTGGCCTCGCCCGGTATCAATCAGGATTTTGGCCTGGCCGGTATCTACTACCATGGGGTTGAAGTTATTGATAAAGCGGGTAGGATCCAGGAAGTTTTCCCGCAGGGCAGCCTCGAACTCGGCTTGCTTGCCGGGGGTAGCACCCCAGTTGGGGAAGGCGTTGCCGGGAGGGGTCTGACCATCGCTCAGTACCGTCAGGGTATAGTCCCCCAGCTTGAAGCGATAGAAGCCCGCCCCGTTGGTAGCGGGAGCAGCTTGGGCCATAGCAGGTAGTGTACCGGCTGCAGCAACTGCTCCGGTGGCACCCATCAGCTTGAGGGCTTCTCGACGAGACACTTTACCCATAACAACCTCCTTAGGATTCTCTCACTTTGCTTGACGAAATAAAGTACAAGAAAAACCGTAGTGCAGATGGGCCAGCCAAACATGGTTGCACTTCACATTCCCACTGAACGGTTAGGAGCGTTGGGGTCGAGTGGTGTGAACACAGCACAGTTTTTGGGCCATCCCTGGCGGTTCTGGGAATGTCCAGAACCGTACCTATCGCGCAAGGAGGGGGCTCGAGGGCATTCATACCGGTATGGGTATGAATGTCTATAACATTCTCGCAGGAATCCTGAAAGTCTTTTCGTCTATCCAGTTCACCCTACCCATTCGGCAGTGGGGTATCCCTGCGACCTGTGTATTCAGCCAGCCAGGGGCCGGTATCGAGCAGCACAATATACTCTTCTGCCCAGGGTCGTTATTCGGAGCGGGCGGCACGCCGGGCCGCCCCCGCCTGTATGTGGGCGATGCGAAGGGGTTCCGGCAGGCGGGTTTTCCCCTTCAACGAACGCACCAGGGCCAGGCTTTCTTCCATCCCGACCCGGTGACCCGGCGAGACAAAGAGCGGCTGCACCCCCGTGCGGCTGCGGTAAACCCAGCCGATCTGCACACTGCCATTCATCAGCCTTACCGCCGAACCGGCTTCCGGGGGCAGGTCGCCTTCCGGTCGGCCAAACAGCAGGGTCTTGGCCACCCCAATGGCCGGTAGATCCAGGTGCACCCCCAGGTGGGCCGCAATCCCCAACCCTCTGGGGTGGGCAATCCCCTGTCCATCCACCAGCAACACTTCGGGCGGGCGGGATAGCCCGGCCAGTGCGGCCAGATAGAGCGGGGCTTCACGGAAGGACAAAAAACCGGGCACGTAGGGAAATAGCAGGGCCTCGTCCATTTGCGCCGTGGCGACCTCGAGCACCTCCCCCTTCTGCTGATCCCACAACACCGCCACCGCCACCGAGGGGCCTTTTTGCTTGGAAAAGCGGGTCGGGTGGGAAGCATCCAGAGCAGCGATGTAGCGAGCATCTTCGGGGTTCCCCCCTACGATCACCGCTCCCGCCAGCAACTTTTGCATCGCGGCGGCTTCACGCAGGTCTTTGGGCTGGGGAAAGAGTGTGGGCATTTGCAGTTTTTGGCACTTGCGGGCCTGGCGATCTGAAGCCTGACGTACCCTACGGGTTGCAAAGCCCCATCGCTGGATATGCTACAATCGCCTCTTGGTGTAGGTTCGCTGACGCTTAACCCTGGTCTTACCAAGTCGGGGTACAAAAAGCTCAGTGGGGCGATGCTACCGGAAAAAAAGGCCGGGCTACGCCCGACCCAATAAAGATGGCGCACCCGACAGGACTCGAACCTGTGGCCTTTCGCTCCGGAGGCGAACGCTCTATCCACTGAGCTACGGGTGCATAAGCACAGAGAAGGGTAGCACCGCACAGAGGAGGCAGTCAAGTGTTTGGAATCAACAGAAGGGTCGTTGCCATTATCTTTGGGGTTCTCGCCCTGGCTTTTGTGGCGGGTTCGGTTCTGCTGTTTACGCCCCAGGGCCAGCGCAGCACCCGGGGCAAGACCGAGTTCACCGTGAATGGCCGCCCGGTCTACGAGCTAGACCTGGCCCGGGCCCAGCAGAGCGACCCCATCCTGAGCACCAACCCCCAAGGGCTACTAAGGAATCTTGCGAACGTAAACTTTGGTGAGCATTTTGTCGTCATCAACGCGCTGATGCAGGATACGGCCCGTATCGGGGTTTCCAGTGGTGAGCTCAAGAAGGAATTAGACACCATCAAAGAGCGCTTTGGCCTGCAAAAGAAGGAAGACTACGACCGCTTCCTGGCCCAGGTGGGTTACACCGACGCGCAACTGCGTAGTGAACTGCGCAATCAGATCCGCATCAACAAGCGCCTCGAGGAGCTTCAGAAAAAGGCCGAACCCACCGAAGAGGAAATGCGCCTTTACTTCGAGCTGAACCGCGACCGGTACAAAAACGAAGAGCGCGTACAGGCCCGCCAGATTGTGCTGGACGACAAGGCCACCGCCGACAAAATCTATGCCGAGGTCAGCGCGCCCGGCGCCGATTTTGCCGCCATTGCCAGGGCCAACTCCAAGCTCAACGCCGACCAGGGCGGTGCCCTGGGTGCTGAGGCCGGCAAGAGCGAACCCGGCCCGGTCACCCGGGTGGTCTTCCCCAACGCCGTGGCTGATGCCGTGTTCAAACTGCGCGATGGCCAGATCAGCAAGCCCATCGAGGCCGGAGGCCGCTTCTACATTGTGAAGGTGGAGAAGTACCTGCCCGCAGGCGATGTGAAGTTTGAAGAGGTCAAGGATCGGGTCAAGGAAGATGCCAAGCGCATCAAAGGCCAAGGTGCACAGGAAGCCTACATCGAGGAGCTGCGGGCCAAGGCCAATGTGAAGTTTGCCGAAGGGGCTAGCTTCAAGTTCGAGAACCCGGTGGTAGCCAGGGTGGGCGAGACCGAGATCAAGCTAGGCGAAGTGACCCAGAATGCCTTTTCCAACCCGCAGTTGCCCCAGTTGTTGCAGCAGGGCCTGGGGGAGCTGGCCGTCCAGTTATTCATACCCCAGACGCTCGAGAATCTGATCACGCGCGAGGTCATTTACCAGGCCGCCAAAGGGCTCGGTCAGCCCTTCTTCGGCTCCAAGGCCGACATCGCCAATCAGGCCCAACTCTGGCAAACCCGCAATGTTGCCGTCTCGGATGCCGACGTGCGCAAGTTCTACGACTCCAACCTGAAAGATTTCGTTATCCCGGCTTCGGCCAAGGTGCAGGCGGTGAACTTCAAGAAGGAAGACAAGGCCAAGGCCGATGCCTTCCGGGCGGCGGCCCTCAAGGGCGGCAAGCTGGAAGACCTGGCCAAGGCCAACGGCGGCACCGTGCAAGACTTTGGCGTGGTTAACCCCGGCACCATGCCGCCCGTGCCCAACCGGCTGGTATTCCTGACCCGAGGCAGCTTCCCCAAAGGCCCGCTGGGCGAGGTGAGCGAGGTGGTGAAGCTCGAGGACGGCAGCTACCAGGTGCTCATCATCAACGACCGCAAGGCCGAGGTATTGCGGCCTTTCGAGGAGGTTAAGGAGGAAGCCCGTCAGCAGGTGCTGGCCACCCGCCGGGCCGAAGCCGCCCGCAAATGGGTCGAGGAAGCGCGCAAAAGCATCAAGGTAGAGAACAACCTGCAAAAGGTGCTGGCCTCGCTCACGCCGAAAGAAGAACCCAAGCAGGAAGAACCCAAAACCAACAGCAACCAGCCGGGCAGCAACCCCTCCACCCCGGCCAACCCGCCGGCCAATCGCTAGTTCTGCCTGATTCACGGCCCTCCCCAGCCTAGGGGAGGGTTTCGCTATGAACCCCAGCTACAGGAAAATCGGCAGGCGGCGACGCAGACCTTCTGCAATTGGCCTCGAGCGTGTAAACTCTTCTGCGGTATGGAACGCACCTACATCATGGTCAAACCCGACGGCGTGCGCCGTGGCCTTACAGGCGAAATTATCAACCGTATCGAGCGCAAGGGCTTCAAGATTGTGGCCATGAAGAAAATGGTCATTGCCCGCGAGACCGCCGAAACCCACTACGGTGAGCACAAAGGCAAACCCTTCTTCGAGGGGCTGGTCAACTTCATCACCAGCGGGCCGGTGGTGGCGATGGTGGTCGAGGGCCCAGGGGCCATTGCCGAGATGCGCCGCCTGATGGGGGCTACCCGCCCCTGGGAGGCTGCCCCCGGTACCATCCGGGCCGACTTTGCCACCACGGTGGACGAGAACATCATCCACGGCTCCGATAGCCCCGAGAGCGCGGCCCGCGAGATCGGGATTTTCTTCAAGCCCGAAGAGATTATCGCCTAGTGCCGACGCCGCTACTTACCCTTCCCGGCGGTGGTGGGCTCTTTTTGTCCCGATCTAGCCCAAGTCAGACCCGCACTCCAGCAGCCGGGCCACCTCCAGACGCACTGTCGGTAAGCTGTTCTGGATTACGTCCCAGACTACTTCTACCGCCACCTCGTCGTAGTCGTAGATGAGCACATCTCGAAACCCTGCCAGGCTGCGCCAGGGCATCTGGGGGTGCTGAACCCGAAAGGCCGGGGAAAGGCGCTTGGTGGCCTCACCCATCACCTCGAAATTGCGAATCACTGCGTCACGGATCAGCTTGGAGGTTTGCAGGTCTTGTAGGCTATGGGCGGTTTCAAGGATAAAGTCGGCAGCCTCGAGGATCTGTCGCAGGTAAAGCCTGGGGTTTTTCACAGCTCAATGGCCTCGGCCCAAATGCTTTCCTGTACCTCTGGGTGAAGGTAGCCTGCTTCTACGACTTCGACCGGCCTACCAAGGAGGGCCTCGAGGCCTTCCTTGAAGTCCAGCCGGTCTTCCAGCCTGGCCCGGGTAAACTTGGCAAGAAAATCCACATCACTTCCTGCCTGGGCTGCTCCTCGAGCCACCGAACCAAACTGCCACAACCGCTCTACCCCGCAACGCCGGGCCAGGGCCTGAATGGGCTCGCGTAGGGCCAGCAGCGCCTCCCTTGTCACGGGAGGACGGGTACGGGCCTCGAGCTCCCTCAAAAGCTCTTCAAGCTGGGCCGGGCTCAGGGCCTCGAGGTGCTTGAGGATGCGCTCGCGAACGGTCATACCTTCAGTGTACAAAAGCCTAGCGCCGACGCCGCCGCTTACCCTTCCCGGTGGTGGTGGGCTCGGGCAGGCCCTTGATACGGGCCTCGAGTGAACGCATCTGGTCGCGCAGGCTGGCAGCTTTCTCGAAGTCGAGGGCTTCGGAGGCGGCCCACATCTCGGTCTCGAGCTGCTCCAAGAGGCTTTGTAGCATGGCGGGGTCGTCCAGCACCACCTCGGCGGCCTCGGCCTCGTAGTCCTCGGGCTTGACCATCTTGCGCACCGATTTCTGGATGGTAGCGGGGGTAATGCCGTGCTCGAGGTTGTAGGCTTCCTGGATGGCCCGGCGGCGGTTGGTCTCGTCTATGGCGGCCCGCATCGAGTCCGAAACCGTGTCGGCATAGAGAAAAACCTCGCCCCCCACATTGCGCGCCGCCCGCCCAATGGTCTGAATCAGGGAGCGCTCGGAGCGCAGGAAACCCTGCTTGTCGGCGTCCAGAATGGCCACTAGCGAGACCTCGGGCAGGTCGAGCCCCTCGCGCAGCAGGTTGATACCCACCAGGGCATCGAAGTAGCCCAGGCGCAGGTCGCGCAGGAGGGCCTGGCGCTCGAAAGCGTCGAGCTCGTGGTGCAGGTAGCGGGCCCGCACCCCGTGCTCCACCAGGTAGGCTGTGAGCTCCTCGGCCATGCGCACGGTCAGCACCGTCACCAGGGTGCGCTCGCCCCGCGCTGCACGGGTGCGGATGGCCCCCATCAGGTCTTCAATCTGGCCCACGGTGGGCTTGACCGTCACTTGGGGATCCAAGAGGCCGGTGGGGCGGATAATCTGCTCGACCACCCGGCCCGAGACCTCGAGTTCGTAGGGGCCGGGGGTTGCGGAGACAAACACAATCTGTCCGGCCCGCTCCAGGAACTCGTTCCACTTGAGGGGGCGGTTGTCGAGGGCGCTGGGCAGGCGGAAGCCGTAGTCTACCAGGGTTTTCTTGCGCATGTAGTCGCCGTTGTACATCCCCCGAAGCTGCGGCGCGGTGACGTGCGACTCGTCGAGCAGCACCAGGTAATCGTCGGGGAAATAGTCAAGCAGCGTGTAGGGCGCTTCGCCCGGCGCCTTGCCCGACAGAAAGCGGCTGTAGTTCTCGATGCCGGGGCAGGTGCCCATCACCTCGAGCATCTCGAGGTCGTAGAGGGTGCGCTCCTTGAGCCGCTGGGCCTCCAGGAGTTTGCCTTCGGCCTCGAAGACCTTCAGGCGCTCCTCCAGCTCCTTCCTGATTTCCGGGATAGCCTGCTTCAAGCGCCACTCCGGCGTGGCGTAGTGGCTGGCCCCCAGCAGTACAAACCCCGGCAGGTCTTTGAGCCGCTCGCCCGTAACCGGATGCACCACCGTTACGCGGTCAATGGTGTTGCCAAAAAGCTCGATGCGGATGGGCTCCTGCTCGTAGGCCGGCCAGACCTCGAGCACCTCCCCTCTGGCCCTAAAGCGCCCCGCCTCCAGTTGCAAGTCGCCCCGTTCGTATTGCAAATCCACCAGCCGCTCGATCAGGGCCTCGCGGGGGTAGTCCTGCCCCACCTCCACAATCAGGCTCATGTTTTTGTAGTCTTCAGGGCTGCCCAAACCATAGATGGCCGAGACCGAGGCCACCACAATCACATCGCGCCGGGTGAGCAGGCTGCGGGTGGTGGAGTGGCGCAGGCGTTCAATTTCGGGGTTGATGGCGGCGTCTTTCTCGATGTACAGGTCGCGCCCGGGCACGTAGGCTTCGGGCTGGTAGTAGTCGTAGTAGCTGATGAAGAACTCCACCGCGTTTTCGGGGAAAAGCTCGCGGAACTCGGCAGCCAGTTGGGCAGCCAGCACCTTGTTGGGCGCCAACACCAGCGCGGGGCGGTTCAGGCGGGCAATGATCTGGGCCATCGTGATGGTCTTGCCGGTGCCGGTAGCCCCCAGCAGGGTCACGAAGCGCTCGCCGTCGCGCAACGCCTCGATCAGCCCCTCGATGGCCTTGGGCTGGTCGCCTTTGGGTTCAGGGCCCTGGTAGCGGAACATAGATTATCAGTCTACCTTTAGCCCGTATGTTCTGTTCATACCAGAACACAATCCTGCTAGGTATGCTAACATAAGCATATGAAGCGAACCACGATCTACCTCGACCCTGAGCTGGAGATTCATCTCAAGCTCGAGGCCCGCCGACAAAAGAAGCCCATGGCCGAGGTTATCCGCGAGGCCCTCCGCAAAAGCCTTCCCCCCAGGCCCCGTTCTAAGTATGCAGGTGCTTTCGATAGCGGCCATACCGATGGGGCCGAGCGCTTCGAGGAAATCCTGGGTGAACTGGGTTTTGGCGATGAGGAGAACAGTTAAGTTGCGTCTATGTGAGATCTACAGAAGAATCCAGACTGCGACAGAAAATCATGTTCCGGGCGCAATACCTAAATGATTTTCGATCGTGCCATTATCCAACGGCGGGAGGTATTTGGTGGTTCTTGTCCTGGACAGCGGAATACTGGTAGCCTACTACGACCGCCGTGACTCCTGGCACAACTCGGCGAAAACCCTCCTCGATGAGGCGGATCTATTGATTTTACCCACGCCAATCATCCCAGAGGTGGATTATTTTCTAAGCCGTCGCATGGGATGGCAGGCACCTTTGGCGCTCCTAGACGACATCACCTCGAGGGTGTATCAGCTGGCCGAACTATCCCTGGATGGATACGAGCGGGTATTGGAGATCAACCAGCAGTATGCCGATCTCCACCTGGGGTTCGTAGATGCCGCTGTTATCGCTATTGCCGAAGAGCTGGGCCTGGGCCGTATTGCCACAACGGACCGACGGCATTTTGGAGCCGTAAGGGCTAAAATCCCACTGGTGCTTCTTCCATAAAAAAAACCCCGCCCTTCCGGGCGGGGTAGTGCTTGCAGACAGGTCTTACCAGCTGAAGCTGTAGGAGATGCGGAAGCCGTAGCTCCGGTTGTCGGTACCGCCAGTGCTGAGGACACCGGTGTGGTAATCAAGCCCGATACCGGCGTAGCGGTAGGTGAGGAGAAGGCCCGAGAGGGTGAAGTCCACCGCACCGGTGTTGTCAGAGTAGATGTAACCGGTGGTGTGGTCGTAGAGGTGATCCTCGACACCCAGGGTGGCAGCAGCCGCATTCAGGCCGGTACCAGCATAGTTAGCGTACTTCACAGCCAGCGTACCACCGTTGAAGAAGAAGTTGGCCAGGCTGACACCGGCGTACCAGTAAGTTTCGCTGCGGCTAGGCCCACCGATGTTGGAGTTACGGGTTACGAAGCTACCCTCAATGCTGGGGTTGATAAAGCCCAGGTTGAAGGTGTCCGTCTTGAGCTGAGCCCCAAACTTGATTTCGCTACCGGTTACACTACCTCCCGCCGCGTCGAAGAAGAAGAGGGGGGTAATGCCAAAGGGCCCGAACTTGGCTTCGTACTTGGCGCCAATGAGAATGTCACTGCGGTCGTAGTCACCAGCGGCAGCAGTCTCGAGCTGGCGGTATTCGCCGAACAGATCCAGGCCCCTGATCAGGGCGTTGGAAGCCTTGCCGTCATGCGAGAGCTTAATGCCGTACTTGCTGTCGAAGCGATCGCTGCCGGTTTGGAGTACGCCACCCGAGTCGGTTACATTGTAGTAGTAACCAAACAGGCTCAGGCCAGCAAACAGGGGAACCGTGGCATCCACACCCAGGCTGTTGCGAATGCTGGCAGCCGTCTCAAAGAAGTCAGCATCGCGGTCATACTGACCCGTCACGCTGACAAAGCCCAGGCCAATCGTACCCTTCACCCCAAAGCCGCGCTCGTTGTCGTCGTAGGGGCGCTTGTTGTCGCGGCTGGTCTGGAAGTCAATCGAGAGACCAGCGTTGTTGGCGTTGTAGCCGCTCTCAGCAAACTGCGGGTCAATCGCACGGGCGTTGGCCTCAATGCTGACCGGGCCCAGGCTGGTCGAAAGCTTGATCACCGAAGCCTGGTCAACAGCAGCGGAGTTGGAGAAGTCCCAGTTTGCAACCGTCACAGGCTTGGTTGCTACGTACTCAGCTTCCAAGCCGAGGAAGCCGAAGAGCTTGCCGTTCAGATCCAGGGCAAAACCGGCACGGCCAGTGGCAGCCTCACGGAGGTTGTATTCAGCATAGCTCAAACCAGCAGTCAGCCCAAACAGATTGACCGTGGAGCGCAGACCGAAGTAGTCGCGCACACCGCCGGAGTTGCCACCCACTACAAAGTTGCTGTCACCCGTACCGCCAAATACCACCGTGTAGGTGGGGCTGAAGGGGGCTTTACTGGCGCTAAAGTCCACCTTGAAGCCACGGCCCAGACCACCAGTGTAGTTGGGGTCGGCGTTGGACATGAAGTAGTTGGTGAAGCGGAAGGCGTTGAAACGGTTGTAGGCGATGGTAAAGGGCTGGCCGTCGATGTTGCCGCGCACCGAAGCTACCATCACCTGCGGGATGCCCGAGGCTACGTTCTGGGTGAATCCAACGGTGGGCAAGCCATCCTCGAGGCGAGGAGCACCATCCTGGGTCCAGCGGAGCTGGATGCGGGCCTCCTGGAAGTTGAAGCCAGCAGTGCTGCCAGGGGTACGTGCTACCGTGAAGGTGGTGATGATACGAGCGCGGTTGTCGCCGCCGTTGTTGAAGTCGGCATCGTCTACGGTCTGGCCGTTGTCGTTGGCGTCCCAGGTGTAGTCGTCCCACACGTTGGAGTACAGGCGACGGACGTCGTAGTTGGTGCCGGTGGTGTAGTTGTAGCCGTAGCGCCCGGTAATGCTACCGGTCAGGCTGGGGCGGGTGCCTTCCACCGCGGCCAGACGGCTGTCAAGGCCGCTCACGCGGGTGTCCAGCGCGCTCACGCGGTCGGAGAGGCGCACCAGGTCGGCCCGCAGGGCGGTGGCGAACTCCTGGATGGCCGCCACGTCTTCACGGTTGGCAAAGCTGTCGAAGTCCACATCGCCCAGTTGCTTCTCGAGGGCGGTCACGCGGTCTTGCAGGCTGAGCACGTCCTGGTTCAGCAGTACGGCCAGCTCGTTAAGGGCGCGGATGCTGTCGCCATCGGCCTCAATCTGGGTCTTGAGGGCGGCTACATCGCCTTCCACACGATCCAGGCGCTCGGCCAGGATCTGGGCCTGGGCCAGGGCGGTGTCGGCGGCCACCGAGGCAGCTTCCACACGGTCGGCCAGGTCGGCCAGAGCGGCTTCGTCCATGCCACCTTCGGGCTGGGCAGGCTTGGCCTTCAGCTCTTCGATGGCGGCCTCGAGGCGGGCAATGTCGTCCTTGGTTGCAGCGTTGTCTTCCAGGGCCGACACGCGCACACCCAGGGCAGCCAGCTCGGCAGCCAGCTCCTGCACCGCGTTACGGATGGCGGTCATGTCCTCTTCGCTGAGGCCCGCGCCTTGACCCTTGACACACTCGCCACCCTGCTGAATCTCGGTGAGCAAGCGCTGGAAGATCAGGGCGGCCTGGTAGCGGGTCAGGTTGGTGTTACCACGGAAGGTTCCGTCGGGGAAGCCCGTGATAAGACCGCAGGCCGCGATGCGCTCAACGGCTTCTTTGGCCCAGTGTCCGGCGGGTACGTCGGAGAACTGCGCCTGACCGAAGCCTAGACCGAGCACGGTCAGCAACCCAGCCAAGTAAACTACTAGCTTCTTCTTCATTCTGCCTCCTCAAACTCTCATGTTGCGCCTAGATGGACGCACCACAAGAACCTGATGTTGCGGAGGCGCAGGATTCTTTTAGGGGCGAGTTGCCGCGTTTCCTCTCCCAAAAACCCCTTGCATCCGCAACGGACGCCCGGTGAAAGGCGACCCCTTTCGGGGCTCAAAAAGCTCTCACCTTGCGCATCCGGGGGGCATCATACCCGTGTGTTTATCGGGCTGTCAAGTATGAACGGGCACGCAGACGAAAAAACAGTACAATGAATAGGGGTTTATTAACCCCGGAAAGGAGGCCAAACTACAAAGTGAGGAGCGCAGGGGGTCAGGGGGCTTCAGCGGGAGCGGTTAGCAAAAACTTACCGGGCTCCCACCTGGCAAGCCATGCCTGACCTTACGAGGTGGCGGTCTCTATAGAGATAAGCAGACAACTGCGAAAGATCGAAGTTCCGCGGATGCCGCCAGGGCGTGAACCCCGCCCTCTCCGCTGGCCCCCAGAGGGATTGGGAGCCAGACCAGCTCGACGGGAAAGCCAGCAGCGCGAGCGCTGGACAGCCAACGAGCAGGGTTCAACGGGAAACAAACGATTGACGGGCACCAGGACACCAGCCCGGCCAGCCACACTGGCCAGGTACCTGCTTGTTAGGGAGGCAGGGCTCTGTTGGTTTGGTGCAAAAACGGGTGGGTTGGCCCTTCTGTTGGTCTAAGGTGGAAGTGGGGTTGACTCGAGCTAACTACGAACCTGAAGTGAGGTTTACGACATGTGTGGAATCGTGGGATATGTGGGTTTTAGAGATGCGTCGGACGTGATTTTAGACGGGCTCAAACGCCTGGAGTATCGGGGCTACGACTCGGCAGGCATCGCGGTCAAGGTCAACGGGCATCTGGAGGTGGTCAAGAAAGCGGGCAAGCTCCAGGTGCTGGCCGATAGCCTGAAGGAGCACCGCCTGAGCGGGCAGTTTGGGGTGGGGCACACCCGCTGGGCCACCCACGGGGCCCCCACCGACCCCAATGCCCACCCCCACATGACCGAAAAGGGCGAGATTGCAGTAATTCACAACGGCATCATTGAGAACTACCTGCCCCTCAAGGAGGGCCTGATTGCCCGGGGGCACACCTTCAGCTCCGAGACCGACTCGGAGGTGCTGGCCCATTTGATCGAGGAAAAATACCAGGGCGACCTGGTCGAGGCGGTGCGGCTGGCCCTCTCGGAAGCCTACGGGGCCTATGCCCTGGTGGTGGCCCACCAGAACCACGAGGAGATTGTGGTGGCCCGTACCGTGAGCCCGCTGGTGATTGGGCTGGGCGAGGGGGAGAACTTTGTGGCCTCGGATGTGCCGGCCCTTTTGCCCTATACCCGCCGGGTCATTTTTTTGCACGATGGCGATATGGCGGTGGTGCGCCGCGAGGGGGTACAGGTCACCGACCTGGCCGGCAACCCGGTGGAGCGGGAAGTGGTAACGGTGGAGTGGAGCCTCGAGGCCGCCGAAAAAGGCGGACACCCCCACTACATGCTCAAGGAGATCTACGAGCAGCCCCGGGTGCTGGAAAACACCCTGGGGGGCCGCCTCTACGAAGAGGAGACGGGGGTGGAGCTAGGTCTCAAGCTCGAGCCCACCCGCTACGACAAGGTGCACATTGTGGCCTGCGGCACGGCCTACTACGCGGCCTGGGTGGGGAAGTATCTGCTGGAGGCTTTAGCCCGGGTGCCGGTGGAAATTGAGGTGGCCTCCGAGTATCGCTACCGCGACCCGGTGGTGGACGACAAAACCCTGGCCATCTGCATCAGCCAGTCGGGCGAGACCATAGATACCCTCGAGGCCATCCGAGAGGCCAAGCGCAAGGGGGCCGGCACCCTGGGGGTCATCAACGCTAAGGGCAGCAGCATCACCCGCGAGGTGGACGACACCCTCTACATCCACGCTGGCCCCGAGATTGGCGTGGCCTCGACCAAGGCCTACATCGCCATGCTGGCGGCTATGGCCATGCTGGCGGTGTGGATGGGCCGGGCCAAAGGCACGCTGAACGAAAAAACCGCGCGGGAACTCCTGAGCGAGATGCGCAAGCTACCCCGGCTGGTGGAGGAAGCCCTGGAGCAGCGCCCCCAGATTGCCCACATCGCCGAGAAGTACCACCAGGCCCAGGACTACCTGTTCCTGGGACGGCACATCCAGGCCCCCACCGCCTACGAAGGGGCCCTCAAGCTCAAGGAAATCAGCTACATCCATGCCGAGGCCTACCCTGCCGGCGAGATGAAGCACGGCCCCATCGCCCTGATTGACGAGCGCCTGCCGGTGGTGGTGCTCGCGACCCAGAGCCCCTTCTACGAGAAAACCGTCTCCAACATCCAGGAGGTGCGGGCTCGAGGCGGGCGGGTGATTGCGGTGGCCAGCGAGGGCGATACCGAGGTACAGAAGTTTGCCCAGGACGTGATTTACGTACCCAGAACCCACCCTTTGCTGGCCCCGGTGGTGAGTGTGGTGCCGCTGCAACTTCTGGCCTACGAGACCGCCGTATACCTGGGGCGCGACGTGGATCAGCCCCGGAACCTGGCCAAGAGTGTGACGGTGGAGTGAGCTCCCTCTGTACACGCGCTATCGCTCTGATAGCGCGTTTTTTGTTGATCTTATGGCCTGGTGGGCTCGAGCGGTTTCCGTGACGTGGAATGAAGTACGATAGAACCGCCTTCAGCTTTGGGCCTTCGGCAGTTCGGTCAAGCATGGAAATCTACCTCGGCACCGGCGGCTACACCAATGAAGACTGGGTGGGCCTCTTGTACCCCCCCGAGGCCAGAAAGGACGAATGGCTCTCCATCTACGCGCGAACCTTCAACGCCGTGGAGCTGAACTCCTCTTTCTACAACATACCCGGCCTCAAAGCCTTCACGGGGATGCTCAAACGCAGTGAAGGACGGGTGCACTGGGCCGTCAAGATTCACCAGCGCATGACCCACGAGCGAAGCGCTACCGACGACGACTACCGGCGGCTTTTTGAATCTGTGGCCCCGCTGCGCGAGGCTGGGGTGCTGGGGCCCTTTCTGGCCCAGTTTCCCCAAAGCTTTCACCGCACCCCCGAGAACCGCAAGTACTTTGCAGCACTGGCCCAGCGCTTCGCCGACCAAACCCTGGCCCCCGGCGGTCTGGCGGTGGAGTTTCGCCACGCGTCCTGGGACAACGAGGAAGTACGCCAGGCCTTCTGCAAGGCAGGCCTGACCTGGGTTAGCACCGACTATCCCCCCCTCCCCGGCCTGCCCAAAAACGAGCTGCACCTCACCGGCGAGATCGCCTACATTCGCCTTTCCGGGCGCAACAAAGCCAAGTGGTACGAGGGCAAAGACCAGGCCGAACGTCACGACTACCGGTACAGCGAAGAAGAGCTGCACTTCTGGGTGCAGTCGCTGCTGGCAGCCCTCGAGCACCATACCCTGACCCAGGTCTGGTTCATCTTCAACAACACCACCAAAGGCCACGCCCTGGTAAACCTGGAGATGCTCAAGAAGCTGCTGGAGGAAGCCGGGCTCCACCCCTAGAGGCGCTACTGCCCGCTTGCCAGCTTCGGCCTGCTGAAGAAAAAGACCATAGCCAGCCCAATCAGGAGTGCCGAGAACATATAGGGGTAGGCCGGAGAGAGCCCGTACAGCGAGGTGCCGACCACCGGCCCCAGCATCCGGCCCAGGGCCTGCGCTGCGCTAGAGAGGCCCGCTACCGCACCTTGCTCGTCGTCCGAGACCGCCAGCGACTGAGCCGCCGTGAGGCCAGGGCTGGTCATGGAACCCAGCCCCAGCAGCACCAGCGAGACGGTAAGCCAGCCAAAACTGGGCGCAAACACCAGTCCCAGGTAGCCCAAGAGCAGCAGGGGCAACCCCAGACTCAGCAGGGCCCTGGGGGGCCACCTGACCGCTCGCACCCAGACTCCCTGCACCAGCACCCCCACCACCCCGAATACCACCAGGGCCAGGCCCACCGTCTGCGCGGTCTGGGCAGGGCTGAGGGATAAGCGATCCTGGTACAAGAAGGCCACGGTCTGCTCCATGGCGATGGAGGCCAGGTTAATGCTCAAACCCACCAGCAACAAGGGCAGGATGCGCGGGTCGGCCCAGGAAAGCCGGGGCGGGCTCTGGGGACGGGCCAAGGGCCGCGACTCGGGAAGAACCCTCCACACAAACAGCGCATTCAAGACCGCCAGGCTGGCCGAGAAAACCACCGGCGCCAGCAAACCAAAATGAGCCAACCCCGCCCCAATGGCCGGGCCAAAGATGATCCCCAGGCCAAAAGCCGCCCCCAGAATGGCAAAGCTCTGGGTGCGCTGATCTCTGGGGGTGATATCGGCCAGGTAGGCCTGGGCCGTGGGCAGGGTGGCCGAGGAAAAAGCACCGCCCAGCAGCCTTGCTGCTAACATCGAGCCAAACAGGCTCCACCCCAGTAGTACCTTCTGGTAGCCTAGCCAGGCAAAAAAGGCGAATAAAAAGAAGCTGACCGCAAACCCCACGATGCCCAACAGCAGGATGGGCTTGCGCCCCACCACCTCGCTACGGCGCCCCCAGTAGGGCGAGAGCACAAACTGCATCAAGGCATAGCCGGTGGAAAATAGCCCAACCTGTACCTCGCTCAGGCCCAGTTCGCGGGAAAGCGGCCCCAGAACTGGGAATAAGACCGACAGACCTAGAATGCTGTTGAAAAGAGTAAGAAAAAGCAACGTGAGCGGTTTCACCGCCGAATAGTGTATCGTCTGAAAAAGAAATTTTTCCGGGTTCATGTTCAAATCGGTTATGGAGGATGCTTACAGCGCTCCTTACAGACGTGGCCGCCCATTCCGGCGACCACTGTTCTGTCCAGGACAAAGGATACTATGTCCGTAATGGCTCGATATTTGTGAAGAGCGATCTAAACTCGTCAATTCGGATTCAATATCAAAAGTTACCAGGCAAACACTGTGAATAAGCTGTGGATAACTCTGTGGATAACCTGTGGATAACTCCTTGGTAGTTTCCAAACTTCACCCTGATTGCTGGTTTACATTGCGAGAAATACACCGTCCTGGCGGTCACTTTGGCAAGGCCAGACATTCGCAGGAAACGCTTCGGCTGCCCACCAATTGCAAGAGGCCAGGGAGCTACATCCCTGACCTCTATGCCCTGTTTTATGGGCCCTGCTCTGGCGGAGGAGGGGGGATTCGAACCCCCGATAGGGACTTTCGTTCCCTATAACGGTTTAGCAAACCGCCGCCTTCAGCCACTCGGCCACCCCTCCAGTTGGGTTGTGGGTTCAGGGGGCACGTCCCCAAAAACCGCAAACGTTACTTTAGCACAAAACCAGACGTTTGAAACCCCAGGCCCGACCTTCTGGCGGAGGGAGAGGGATTCGAACCCCCGGTAGGCTTGCGCCTACAACGGTTTTCAAGACCGCCGCTTTCAACCACTCAGCCATCCCTCCACACTCTGGCTGTGCGCCCTCCACCCGGTCAAAGCGCTCTACTACTATGGGATGGAGAACCAGGCTTGTCAAGCAACTCAGCGCACCGAGCGAATCTGGCGAACCAGCACGGTGCCCAGCACAAAACACACCGCAGCAATCAGGAATAATACGGTGTAGCCCGAGCCCGCACTTTGACGGTTCAATGCATCGAGCATGGCCCCAAAGCCCCCCGCCAGCACCTGTGGTAGCACAATGGAGGTCTGCCAGATACCCATATCGGTGGCGTGGGCCTGGGGGTTGGGCAGCACATCCGAAACCAGTGCCCAGTCCACCGCCAGGTAGGCCCCATACAGCAACCCAAACACCACGGCTAGCACTATTAGCACATCGTAGCGGGGCAGCAACAAAATGGGCAGCATCAATACCGCCAGCCCCACCCCCGCAATGTAGATGATGGGCTTGCGGCCTTGTTGGTCGGAGATGCGCCCCGCCGGAACCGCTGAAATGGCGGCCCCTACAGAAATGAGCAGACCCAGCAGGGCCACAGCCTGGAAGGCTTCGGTGGCCAGGGTCTGGCCAAACGCCTGGAAGATTTGCACCACATCGGCCAGGTAGTACTGAAGGTAGGTCTGTACCATGTACTGCGCCAGCATGACCAGGAAGCGGGTGAACCAGACCCAGCGGAAATCGGCGCTCTGCCAGGGAGCCAGCATGCTTTCCAAAAGCCCCCGCCTTTGCGGCTGCAACCCCGGCACCTCCCGAATCAGGCTCAGGATCATCCCGGCGGCCAGCAAGTTGACCAGGGCAATCAGGAGGAACTGCCACTGCAAGTTGGCCAGCAAAAAGCCCACCACCCCCGCCACTACCTGGCCCCCCACCTGGAGGGTGCCCAGCCAGCCCGAAGCCACTCCGCGTTCCCGGCGGGCCGTAAGGTCGGGGATCAGCGCCGAGTAGGGGCCGGTGGCCATATCGTCGGCCAGCTGGAGCAACAAATAGGCCACCACCAGTTGCCAGTAGCTGCCCGCATAGGCCATCCAGACCAGCGAGCCCGCCGTCAGGATGGCCCCCAGGGCCAGAAAGGGCATTCGGCGCCCCACCCGGTCGGAGATGTAGCCCCAGATGGGCGGCCCAATGAAGGCCATTACCGCGCCCAGGGCAAACAAGAACCCCAGCCGGGTAGCGCGTTCAGGTTCAGGCACCAACTCGGCCACCCTGGCCGGCAGCAGCACCAGCAGAATCAGAAACCACTTGAAGCTACTCGCGAACCAATAGGAAGAGAGCACCAAGTACCAGGGGTTGGTGTGGGCACGCATTTGGCCCAGTATACGGGTTGATCAAACGCGATTTTTTAGCTTTCGGCTGATCGGAATCCTGGGTTGCCCAAGAATGAAAAAGCAAGGAGGGAAAAACATGGAGCAAGCAACCCTGGTGATTACTGAGAGCGACCTGGTTTTCGGCGAGGATAAGACCCAACTGGCCCACGATGCTTGGGGCCGGGCGTACCGCGTGAAGCGGCTTGCGCGGCCACAGATTCAGGGCGAGGTGCTGCGCTCTATTCTGGCACGCGCGGTTGGGATTGGCAGCCCTCGAGTGAGCGTACTGGTTGACGAGCGCCTCGAGCCCATCGGGATCGTCGTCCCGGTGCTGGAACTGAGCAAGCCAGTAGACCGCAATCACCCTGAGCTTCTACGGGCCATCTCGGTGAAGGCTGCTCTGGGCGATGAAGATTTACTCGAGGCCGGAACCATACTGCAAAACCTGGCCACAGACCCCGCAGGCAGGCTCTGGGTGCTGGATTACTCCGAATCCCGACCAGAGAAGGTGACGCGCTGGTATGAGGGTAACCCCGAGACCCTGGCAGTCTTGTTTTCGCTCAGCATTTACAGCCGCTACCATTTTGAGCACCTGCCCCTGACGGTGGAGTCCTGGCGTGTAGCTGCTCAGACTGGTCTGGACGCCTTCGATGGCCCAGGGCTGCGGCTGTTGGGGGATGTGCGGTCGCTTAACCAGAGCCTAAACAAGCTTGCCGAACAAATACTCGAGACCTTTCTCAAGGAGCCCATACCCACCCCCAGCCCGGCGAAAACCCTCGCCTGAGTCGGCCCCCAAAATCGAGGCCGAGCGCGTGGGCCATGCCAACCCGAACATCACCCTGGGGGTGTACCGTCACCTGCTCCAGCCCGGGCGGCAGGGCTTTGTGGTTGACCCGGAGGACTTGCCCTAACCCAGGGGTCAAAACGAAAACCGGGGCTTGGAATAACCCCGGTTTTCTTCGTCCTGTACTTGGCGGGCGCGGCAGGATTCGAACCCACGACCTACTGATCCGTAGAAGTTGAGAACCCATCACAAGCTATCACATAAAATCAATCTCTGTACCATGAATACGGGGTTTTCATCACTTCACGTCACTCTGGAATACTTCCGGTTTGGGGTCAAAACTGGGGTCAATTGGGGTCAAAAATGGGGTCAAAATATCAGGATGTGACCGCATGCGGTAATAACGTGCTGGACTTGTTTTCTTGAGGTTGCGTGTGGTAGTATTGGGCCATGCGGGACAGGGCGAAGCGTGAAATGGCGCAGATGGTGGCCGAGGCCGCCGCCGGGCTTCACGCCGCCCTCCAAAATTTTTACGCTCTCAGGGGAGCTTGGCTGCTGGCCCAGGCCCTACAACAGGCCGCCCGCCGCATCCCTGGGGTTGTCTTCACCGATCGGGGCAACAAATTGGCACAAAAAGGGGCAAAGATGCTGGACGCGCTAGGCCCCAAACGCGCTTTGCGCGCATTTTGGGAGTTGCTGATGGCAGTGCTGCTCGCGGTCATTCCCGAGGCCGAGAATGACCTCGAGCCGAATCTACGCCCTGCTGACCTGCCTCCGATGCCGCCCATCCCCCCACCACTAACCCCTCACAAACAAACGATTTTCGTTAACGCTCCTAACGCCTGAAACCTGCTGTTCTCGGCTTTAGGTTTCTGGCCGGGCTCATGCCCGTGAAAGTTGGAGCGTAAAACAATGCTTAACGAAAAGCTGGTTTTTAGCGTCCCTGAGCTTGCTCAGACGCTTGGAGTACATAAAAACCATGTGTACAACATGATTTCTCGCGGTGAACTGCGTGTGGTGCGGCTGGGGCGCGTTGTGCGTATCCCCAGAGTAGAACTCGAGCGCTTGGGCCTGCTGGCAAGGCAAACCCCCGCCGGGCCGGGCGGGGAGTAGGGGGGAATTGCTATGCCGCATTCGGATCTTAACATATCGCGCGCCGACCTGCTAAAGGCCGCCGCCGCGCTTGCGATTGAAAACTTCGAGGTTCACACGCCCCCGCCGAACATGCTGGGTGCCGGGATTGTGCTGGCTGCATATCGTCCTGGTGACGGTGAGGGCTTCATGCTGAGCGCTGCTGAAGTCCGCCTCGTCGCCCAGCATGGCATCGCCGCGCTCGATCCCCATAACCAGGGCGACGATGTGCCTCGCTGGCAACGCCCGGACGCAAAAAACCGCGAGAGGGCCTACGTCGAGGCCGCCCTTGCCCGCGCCATTGCCGAGGTTTCCACCGCACCGGTGGGCAACCGTAACAACGTGCTAGCACGGGCTGCCTATGGACTCGGAAGGCTCGAGGCCCTGGGCCTTGACCTCGAGAAGGCCCTCCAGGAGCTCATCCAGGCTGCCGCCGCCGCCGGGCTGGAGGTGAGGGAGGCCGAAACGACCGCCCGCCGTGCGCTTGCGAAGGGGGCCTTGAACCCCCTCGAGCTGCCGGATCGGGAACCTCAAAAATCGCAGCGCGGTCAATGGCACAAAAAATCCGGCTGGGAGGTGGAATGATGCCATTTGCCCCTCTGACCTTCCCCCAAAGGGTTCCGCAGCCTACCTGGGCCGTTGATAGACTTTTCCCACTGGGTCATGTGAGCCTGGTGTTTGCCCCGCCCGGGGTCGGGAAAACCCGCCTCGCAAGCTATTTGGCTGTTCAGGTAGCCCGTGAGCAGGGTCACTTCCTGGGCCGGGCCGTCAGGCCGGGCCGGGTGCTCATCCTGGACGCGGATGACCCGACCGGCTTTGGCTACCAGACCTGGGTTAATCGATTCCTAAACGGCTACCCGGATGCTAGCCGCGATAAAATCGAGCTCCGCGCGATTACTGGGGGCTTAACCCCTGAGGATGTGGACGCCCTGGCTGACGAAATTTGCCACGGCTTCACGCTTATCGTGCTGGACACCTTCGCGTCCGCATTTTTGGGCCTGGATATTATGAAGGCTCACCACGTACAGGCCGCCTTGACGGGCCTGGCCGGGCTCGCCAAGGCTTTGGATGTGTCCATTTTGCTGCTTGACCATGTGGGAAAACTCCAGCCGGGCGAAACGGTAGCAGGAAGGGGGGCCTACGGCAGCGCAGCTAAGGGTTTCGCCCCCCGAGCGGTGTTTGCTCTAGACCGCGTCCCGCCCAAAGAAGTCAATGGCGCGGATGTCCTGCGGCTGACCTGTACCAAAATGAGCTATGCCCCAGAGCCGGCTCCGGTAGGTTTTTCAATTGCGCTGGAGAACCTGGACACCGTCGCCCGTGCCTATGTGGTCGCCTTGCCAGAGGCTTCGTCCCTGATTGACAAGGCCAAGGTTGCCATGCTCCAGGCCCTCAAGCTGGCCCAGGGTGTGCCCATAAACCGGCAGCACCTTCTAACTATTGCCGTTCAAAAGGCCAATTGCACTGAACGCTGGGCCGCTTCAGCGCTCAAGGAGCTCGAGGCCGACCTGGGGCCGCGCCTGGCAGTGCAACACCTGGGCGGTCGCGGTAACCCGCTAGGCTACACCTTATTGCCGGATTTGATGAACTCAAAGCTATTTGATGAAGTCGGGACTTCATCAAATGAAATCCCGTCTGAGACGGTAAAACCCCTATTTGATGAACTGATACCCGGCATCAACAATAAAGTTCATTCACCGTTAGAGCCACTTGCTACCAGAAACACTTCATCAAATGGGGAAAATAGCGTCCAGGACAGCGAAGGATTTGATGAAGTGCCCACTTCATCAAATCCTCCCACTTCATCAAATCTCGAGGTGGAGTTATGAACCACTGGCAAGCCCTTCGCCCTCATTTGCCCAAACTGGCAACCAAGCTGGATACCTACCGCCCGCCCCTGCTACGGGTGGTGGTGGACGATGTGACCGTCCTGGTGACGGTGCTACCCCTCAGTGAGGCCCTGGAGGCCCATAGCAGGTTTTCCGGCATGCCCAGCCTGACCCTGGAGGACTGGCTGGACGAGATGCTCAAGAAGCTCGAGCGGCTGTACCCCTACCCTTCCCACAGCGTAGAAGTACATGCCCAGTGGCCTGGCAACCCCCCGCGCCTGGAGCGCATGGCCCGTATCAGGCCCATCTACCCCTCCACCCCCCGACCCCAAACCCTAGATGTTGTTCAACCCTGAACAAGGAGAATCATCATGACCAAGTTCGCTAACCCTGCCAACCTTGAGAACGAGATCCGCACCATCGCCAAGGACATGACCCCCAGCACCGAGCGCTTTGTGCTGGGCATCCTTCAGGACGCTGAGGCCGCCCTCGAGCGCTTCCAGGCCCAGGCCAACGCCCTCCAGAAGGATGAGCGGCTCCGCGCCGACTACAAGGCCGCCCGGCTCCTGGAGCTCAAGGCCGAGCTTCGGAACCGCATCGAAGAATTAAAAAACAGCTTCCAGGCCCGCCTCCAGGCCATGCAGACCCTCCCCTCCAGCCTGACCCCGGAGCCCATAAACGACGTTCAGGTCCTCGCTGCAAGGCAGGATGCCGAGTCTTTCCTGGGCGTAACCCCTGTAGCCGACCTCCCCATCACCCTGACCCGACTGGCCGGGGAAGCCCTGGAACTGGGTCTGTTGCCCCTGGCCGACCTGTTGACCTCGAACTGGGCCCGGCTCTATCTCAAACACCGGGGCGTACCCGAGCACCTGGTAAACAGCCACCTGAACATGCCCGAGCACGTAAACCTCCGGGAGAGAGTCATCGCCGCCAGGCTGCCCCAGGAGAAGCGCAGCGCCCTCGAGGGCTACTTCAAGGACGTGAAGCTCTTAGCTGAGGTTGCCGTGTATCTGCCGTACTACTTCCGCGAGAAGCAGCAGTGACCCCCCTGGGGGGTCACGCTTATCAGGAGTGCAGTTATGCCCATGAGAGCGACCAAAAACAACGACATCGCCAGGGCCGGAACCGCGCTCAGGAAGGCCCTCAAAACCGCCGAGCACCTGCTAACCGACCCCGACCCCCAGACCCAGCTTAGGGCTGTGCATGCCGTCGCCCAGGCCGCCGGGGTGCTGGTGCGGCTGGCAGAGATGAGCGACCTCGAGCAGCGCATCCTGACCCTCGAGCAGGCCCAGCTAAAGAAGGTGGTGTGATGGAAGCCAGAATCAAGAAGCTGGAGGTTACTACCCACAAGGCCCATCAGCAAGCCTGGGCCGTGTTCGAACACTACTGCCAGATGCACTTGTGGGCTATGGAGCCCATCAAAGAGGTGTTCATTCAGAAGCTGCTGCAAGCAGGCCAAGACCCCCAGGCCACAGTACAAACCCTCTGGCCGGACGTGATTCCAGGCTTTGACCCTGAACCCTGGGCAACCTTTCTGGATCAGGCCCAGCTACTCCAGGAGCAGGCCGATACCGACCTGACCATCTGGCCTTCTGACCTGCCTACACCCCCGCAGGAGCCGCCCGGTCTGTGGGAGAAGCTGCTCGAGCTCCGAAACAGCCCAGACGAGCAGGAAGTCATGGCGACCGGGTTTGGCATCATGGCCCTCTCGTATGCTCGAGCGGTGAGAGGGTAGGAAGGGAAAAGCGCACTTATGGAGATAGGTGCGCTTTTATTCTGTCCCGTGATATAGTAGGGCTATGCCTAAAGGTGAGCATCTACACAGGGTCAGACCCTCCAAAGAGAAGCGTCTGGCCGCGCTGGGCTGGCAACCCCTCGAGGCTGGGGAGGTCAGTCTGCACATACGGGTTAGGGCAAACAAGGCAGTTATTGACCGTTTCGCCGCCCTGAGCGCCAAAGAACGGGGCCGGGTGGTGGAGTTGGGGCTCGAGGCCCTGGAGGTGGAGCATGCCCAGGCTGACCAATAAGCCCAGGAAGCGCAAGGATGGCCGCTATGAAGTGCGCCTGAGTATCCCTGAGAACGGGAGAAGGGTGCGTATCTCCATCTACGGCAACACTGCCCAGGAAGCGGAACGCCTGGCCCGTGAGGTCAAGACCAAAGCCGAGCGAGGGCAGTTTAGCCGGGACAGGACGACCGTCACCGGCTTTGTGAAAGCCTGGCTCGAGCGCAGAACCCAGGAGGTCAGACCCCGAACGGCTGAGGCTTACCGCTATGAACTGGGCCTGGTGCTGCCCAGCTTGAAAGACCCCCAGGCCCCTGACCCCCTGGGGGCCCGACCCCTCAAGGATGTGACCCCTGCCCATATCCGGGAGCTCCTGGATGACCTGGGCAAACGGTGCAGTATCCGCACCGTAAGGCAGGCTCGAGCCCGGCTGCACTCCATCTTTGAGGAAGCCCTGAGCCTGGAGCTCATCCACCGGAACCCGGTAGCGCCGGTGAAGATCAAAGCCCCCCGTGAGGCCAAAGCCAAAGCAGGGAGGGCCCTCGAGCTCCACGAGGTGCAGGCCCTGCTCACCGCCCTGGACGCTCACAGTGACCCCAGAACCGCCCTCTCGTTGCGCCTGATGCTGGCCTGTGGGTTGCGCCTGGGCGAGGCCCTGGGCTTGCAGTGGCAGGATGTAGACCTCGAGGCCGGGGTGCTCAAGGTATCCAGGGCCTACAGCGCTGGGCGCATTACAGGCCCCAAGACCCACACAAGCGCCCGGACTGTACCCATCCCCAGGGCCACGCTGGAGCGGCTGAGGGCCTACCGGGACTGGTGGAGGGAGAAGCTGGGGGCCTACCCACCCCAGGGCATGTGGGTATTTGCCGGAAACAACCTGGATAAGCCTTTGGAATACCGGGCCCCTGCTCACCTGCTGACCAGGGTTGCGAAAAAACTGGGAATCCCCCACGTCCGGGTGCATGACCTCCGGCACAGCTACGGCTCCCACCTGCTGGCTAATGGCGCACCCCTCGAGCTGGTATCCGAGCGCATGGGCCATGCCAACCCGAACATCACCCTGGGAGTGTACCGGCATCTGCTCCAGCACGAACGGCAGGGCTTTGTGATTGACCCGGAAGACCTGCTGCAACCCAGGGCGCAGGCCTAGGGGTCAAAAGTTTATTGGGGTCAAAACCTGGGGTCAAAACGAAAACCGGGGCTTGGAATAACCCCGGTTTTCTTCGTCCTGTACTTGGCGGGCGCGGCAGGATTCGAACCCACGACCTACTGATCCGTAGTCAGTCGCTCTATCCAACTGAGCTACGCGCCCAGGGACGACGCCGGTGAGGGTCACCAAACGCGTCCCGTAGGGTAGCACAGGCGCCCAGAGCTGTCAATAAACAGGCTACTCTGATGATTCATCCAGTTGGGCAGGCTAACCCCTGGCCGCTTCCAGGCTGCCGTAGTGCGTCCACCAGGGCTTGGCGCCCCTGGCCAGCACTTCGTTGAGCATCTGGATATTCTTCACACCCTGGTCGGCAAGCCAGTCCTCGAGGGCTGCCAGCCCCTGTTTAGCGTAAACCGGAATGCCATCCTGCCAGGTAGCCCGCCCACACAACACCCCGCTAAAAGGCACCCCCGCTTCGGCAGCCATCTCGAGCGACTCACGGAAGACCGCATCGCTTACCCCTGCCGAGAGGTAAATAAAGGGCTTGCCGGCAGCGCTGGCGGTGTCCTTGAGGAACTGCAGGGCCTGGGCGCGGGTGTAGGCTTCCTCGCCCTTGAAGCCCAGGGTGCCGCTGGTGTAGGCAATGTTGAAGGGCAGCTCCACCTTGAGCACGTCCACGCCATAGCGGTCTTTGGAGAACTCCTCCATGTACATGGCCACGTAACGGGGCTTGGCTTTGGCCAGCTCGAGGCCCTCACCCAGCTGGTCGTTGTAGGCGATGGGCTCGAGGAAAAAGGGCATCTCCAGGGCCGCGCACTCGGCCCCTACCCGCTCGATGAAGGCGTGCTTGATGGCATTGATTTTGGGGTCGTCTTCGGGGTTGTAGTAAAGCAGGATCTTCACCGCGTCGCCGCCCGCTTCCTGAATGCGCCGTACGCTCAGGTCGGGCAGCAGATCCGGCAAGCGACCTGGAACGGTGGTGTCGTAGCCCGACTTTTCGTAGGCCAGCAGCACACCGGTTCGGGGAGCTTTGTGCTTCAGTGCAGGCAGGCCATACTCGGTGTCGATCAGAATCGCCGAAGCATAGGGGGTGAGGATTTTGACCACGGCGGTTTTGAACTCAGTGAGTTCGGCATCGCTCACCTCCGCCCCTCTGGCCTTGGCAATGGCCTTGCGCAGCGAACCCCGCTGATCCATCGCCGCCGCCGCAATCACACCCTGGTCGTCGGCACAGGCCTGTATCCGTTCAAACTTTCCTTTGCTCAGTCCCATAGTTATCTCCGTGCTCAAGTTTACCCCAAACCCCACCACAGGCCCGCCTGGCGGATGGGCTTACAGCACGGCAAAGTCCGGGTTAGACTGCTGCCATAGATCGCCTGCTATGGAGGAAGCATGCTGATTGTCGCCGGAGAAGCCCTGATAGACATGACCCCCACTGCCCACAACGGCGGTACTGCTTATGTTCCCCATCCCGGCGGTTCGCCGTACAACGTAGCCATGGGGGCGGGCCGGCTGGGCACACCCACCGCCTTCTTTGGGCGCATTTCGCGGGATGCTTTCGGGCAGTTGCTCAAGCGCCATCTAGCCGCCAGCAAGGTAAGCCTGGAATATGTCAGGGAGGGCCAGGAGCTCACCACCCTGGCCTTGGTCTCCCCTTCCGAGTCGGGCGAGTTTTTTTCGTTCTACTGCGAAAATACCGCCGACCGATTGCTCTACCCCGAAGATCTGCCCACCGCCCTCCCCCCCCAGGCGGCCCTGCACTTTGGCTCCTACTCGCTGGTGCTGGAGCCGGGGGCCTCGAGCCTCGAGCTCCTGATGCGGCGCGAGGCCCGGCGACGGCTGATCACCCTCGACCCCAACGTGCGGCCCTTCCTGATTCCGAGCCGCGAGGCCTATCTCGAGCGGCTTTTGGGCTGGCTCGAGCAGGCCGACCTGGTCAAGGTCAGCCAGGCCGACCTCGAGTGGCTCTATCCGGGCGAGAACCTGGAAACCATCGCCCAGGACTGGCAGAAGCAGGGCCCGGTATGGGTCATCGTGACCCGTGGGGGCCAGGGAGCTTTTGCCGTGAGGGGCCAGGAAATCATCGCCGTTCAGGCGCCCAGAGTGCAGGTGGTGGACACGGTAGGCGCCGGGGATGCGTTCATGTCCGGCACCCTGAGCTGGCTGTGGCAGAGTGGGGTCTGGTCTCGTGCCGCACTGGCCTCGCTCAACAGTGCGCAGATAACCGCTATGCTAAACTTTGCCGCTCGAGTCGCAGCCATTACCTGTACCCGATCCGGCGCCAATCCCCCCTGGCGCGAAGAGGTTGTCTGAGCTTCGCGTTACTCACTGTGTTGTGCTCGGGTCAAAGCCGGTACTGCTCCTCCGAGACCTGCTCCAGCCAATCGGTGCTCACCCCATCCACCGCTGCCTGAATGGCCAGATGGGTCATGGCGTGGGTCGCACTTGCCCCGTGCCAGTGCTTCTCACCAGGGGCAAAGTAGATGGTGTCACCCGCTTTCATCTCGCGAACCGGCTCACCCCAGCGCTGAAACCAGCCAATCCCGGCCTCCACGTGCAAAACCTGCCCTTTGGGGTGGGTATGCCAGGCGGTGCGGGCCCCTGGCGCAAACATCACCCGCAGCACGTGCAGGTGCATGGGCGCCGGGGTGACCACCAGCTCGCTCAAATACACCGTTCCGGTGAACCATTCGGGCTTGCCGAGGCGGGTAGGGGCCTGGGGCACAAAGGTTTTCCAGGGGTTTTCCATAGCTCAATTTACCGCCGATGGTCTATAGCCCATAGCTGATAGCCAGTGGCCGGGAAGCAGAACACGCCTCTTTATTGTGGGTGGGGCTGTTGCGAGGAGCAATCCAGGTTGGGCGTGCAAGGCGAATGACCGATACCCACCACAAACACTTCGCATTGGGCTGGTCTTTGCACAACGCCCTCGAGTACGAAGATCCAGTCCAGGCTCGAACCGGCCTCTGGCCTGCGACCTGCGCAAGGCACTGGCATTTCTGCAACGGGGTACCACGCTCGTCCCAGGAAGCAGCCTCAGAAAGCCCGCTCGTACTGCACCGGCCAGACCCTTTCACCCAGGGCTTGCGCGGCGCGGTAGGGCCAGTAGGGCTCTCGGAGCAAAACCCGGCCCAGGAGAATCAGGTCGGCCTGGTTGGCCTGAAGAATGGCCTCGGTTTGTAAGGGCTCGGTCAGGAGGCCCACCGCGCCTGTGGATAAGCCTGTGGACAACCGAACCTGGGCCGCAAAGGGCACCTGGTAGCCAGGCCCCACCGGAATTTTGACGCCCGGAATGGCCCCACCCGAAGAACAGTCCAGCAAATCCACGCCGCGTTTTTGCAGTTGCTCCGCAAACGCCACGGTGTCGGCGATGTCCCAGCCCCCCTCGACCCAGTCACTGGCCGAGACCCGCACCAAAAGCGGCAATTCCTCCGGCCAGACCGCTCGCACCACCTCCACGACCTCGAGCGCAAAGCGCATGCGGTTCTCCCGGCTGCCCCCGTAGCGGTCGCTGCGCCGGTTGGTAAGGGGCGACAGAAAGGAATGCAGCAGATAGCCGTGGGCCATGTGCAGTTCAATCAGTTCAAACCCCGCCGCAAGGGCCCGCCGGGCCCCCTGCTGGAAAGCCTGGCGTATCTGCTCCAGACCCGCTTCATCCAGTTCCTGCGGCACCGGCCAGCCCTCGTGGAAAGCCAGGGGGCTGGGGGCCACCGGTGTCCAGCGGTGCAGGGGCTTGCCACCCTGCCAGGGGCTGGCCGTACCGGCCTTGCGGCCCGCGTGAGCGAGCTGGATGCCCGCCACCCCACCCGCTGCCCGGATGCGCTGGGCCAGTGCCTGCAACCCCGCTACATGCGCATCCGACCAGATGCCCAGGTCATCCGGGCTGATCACCCCCCGGGCCTCTACCGCCGTGGCTTCCACCATAATGAGCCCCACCCCGCCAACCGCCCGCGTGGGGTAGTGCAGCAGATGCCACTCGGTTACATGCCCATCCTGGCCCGAGTACTGGCACATGGGCGACATGGCCAGGCGGTTTTTGAGGGTCACCGAACGCAGTTTCAAGGAGCTGAACAGCAGGCTCATGGCGCGGATTCTACGCGGTGCGGTGGTTTGGTTTGTGGATTTACATACATAACGCTTTTTCTTCACCAGGCCCGTGATACGATAGACAGGCCAGGCAGGAAAAAGTTATACTAAGTACAAGAAGCTTTTGTAAGGAGGTGAACCAAAGCCGAAAGCTAACAGCCGACAGCCAGGAGCAAACCGCTTTTTTGGCCTGGGGCTTTAGCCTTCCGCCTTCCGCCATGCCGATTGACTTTAGCCTGACCGACGAACAAAAGGAACTGCAAAAACTGGCCCGCCGCTTCGCCAGGGAGCAGATTGCCCCCATCGCCGCCGAGTACGACGCCAAAGAGGAAGTGCCCTGGGGGGTGGTGGAAAAGCTTTACGAGGTGGGCCTGCTGAACGCCATCATCCCCGAGGAATACGGGGGCCTGGGGCTGGGGATGCTCGAGGAGGTCATTATCGGGGAGGAGCTGGCCTGGGGCTGCATGGGCATCTACACCATCCCGATGGCCTCCGACCTGGGCATCACCCCCATCCTGCTGGCCGGCAATCACGAACAAAAGCAGCGCTTTTTCAAAAAGCTCACCGAGAAACCCGCGCTGGCCGCCTTTGCCCTCTCCGAGCCGGGCAATGGCTCCGATGCGGCGGCGCTGCGGACACGGGCCGTGCGCGAGGGCGACCACTACGTGCTGAACGGCACCAAAACCTGGATTTCCAACGGCGGCGAGGCCGAGACGGTAGTAGTCTTTGCGACCATTGCCCCCGAGCTGCGCCACAAAGGGGTAATTGCCATTGTGGTGGAGAAGGGCACCCCCGGCTTTACCGCCCACAAACTGCACGGCAAGATGGGCCAGCGGGCCAGCGGTACCTATGAGCTGGTCTTCGAGGACTGCCGGGTGCCCGCCGAGAACCTGCTGGGCCAGGAGGGCGATGGCTTCAAGATTGCCATGCACACCCTGGACAAGACCCGTATTCCGGTAGCGGCGGGCAGCGTGGGGGTGGCCCGGCGGGCTTTGGAAGAGGCCACCAGGTACGCCAAGGAGCGCGAAGCCTTTGGCAAGCCCATTGCCGACTTCCAGGCCATCCAGTTCAAGCTGGCCGAGATGCTGATGGGCATCGAAACCGCTCGCGCCTACACCTACTACGCGGCCTGGCTGACCGACCAGGGGCTGCCCCAGGCCCACGCCGCCGCCATTGCCAAGGCCTACGCCTCGGAAATGGCCTTCGAGGCTGCCAACCAGGCCATCCAGATCCACGGCGGCTTTGGCTACATGCACGAGTACCCGGTGGAGAAGCTTTTGCGCGATGTGAAGCTAAACCAGATTTACGAGGGGACAAATGAAATTCAGCGGCTCATCATTGCGCGGCATATTTTGAATTCGTAGCTTATTGCTGATAGCTAATAGCGAGAAACTTCGAAAAGCCTTGAATTTGGGTGCTATTCACGGGAACACCGCGTCTATGCTGAACGAGAAGAGTTACTTTGGGTTTGAAAACCTCGAGGTCTACCACCTGGCCTCGGAGTTGGTTGTAAGTATTTACAAAGCGGCAGAGCAGTTTCCCAGCAAGGAGCAGTTTGGGCTTACTTCACAGGTATGCCGTTCCGCCAACTCGATTTGCCTTAACATTGCCGAGGGAAGGGGCCGAGGCTCCGAGAGGGATTTTCTCAGATTCTTGTACATGGCCAGGGGCTCCTTGCTGGAGACAGTGAGCGCGGTGCATTTAGCCACCCGGCTGGGTTTCCTAAGTGCTGAATCGGCCAGACCCCTTTACGAACAGGCCAGCCTTTTGAACGGCAAAATAAATGCTTTGATACGAACCCTCGAGGCCGCTTCAACGTAAGCTATCGGCTATCGGCCATTAGCGCCGAAACGCAGTGGAGGCATAAGATGAAATTCATAGCAGTCATCCGGCAAGTACCCGACGGCGAGTCCCGCCTCAAGATTGAGGGGGGCAAGGTAGACCTCTCCGGGGTCACCATGATCCTCGACCAGATGGACGAGTGGGCGGTGGAGGAGGTCATCCGGCTCCAGGAAAAACACGGCGGCGAAAGCGTGGTGGTGGCCCTGGGCCCGGAGCGCTTCGAGGAGGCCATCCGCACCGCGCTGGCCATGGGCATAGACCGGGCCGTTCACCTGGTGGCCGAGGGCTACCTGGACCCCATCACCCAGGCCGAGGCCCTGGCCGAGACCCTGCGGGCCGAGGCCCCTACCCTGGTCTTTACCGGCGGGCAGCAGGCCGACTGGGACTCCCAGGCGCTGGGTGCCGCCATCGCCGAGGCGCTCTCCTGGCCGGTGGTGAGCTGGACCACCCAGATCGAACTCGAGGGCGAGTCCCACGCCAAAGCCAAGCACGACCTCGACGAGGGCGCCGAGGTGGTGCGGGTGGCCCTGCCTGCCGTCTTCACCAGCCAGCAGGGCCTCAACGAACCCCGCTACCCCACCCTGCCCGGCATCATGAAGGCCAAGCGCAAGGAACTCAAAAAGGTGCCCATCAGCGCCAGCAGCAAGGTGGCCATTGTGGAGCAGACCATCCAGGAGCGCACCCGCCTGAACAAGCTGCTGGACGGCAAAGACCCCGTGGCCGCCGCGCACGAGCTGGTGCGGCTTTTGCACGAAGAAGCAAAGGTAATCTAGCCGATAGCGCATAGCCGATGGTCAATCGCTTTTTCGCCATCGGCCATCCCGCACATATGGAGGTTGCATGATCCTTGTAGTTCTAGAACACGACGGCCAGCGCCTGCGCAAGGGCGCTCTGGAAGCCATCAGCCGGGCCCGGCAGCTCAGCAGCCTGGGGCCCCTTGCAGGCGTGGTGATTGGCGAAAATACCGCAACGGTGGCCCAGGAGGCCGCCCAGTACCTGCCCACCGTCTACGCCGCCGAGGTGGGGCCCTACACGCCCGAGAAGTGGGCCGAGGCCGCTTATGCCGCCGTCCAAAAAAGCGGGGCTCGGGTGGTCGTTGCCACCGGAGGCCGCCAGGGCCGCACCTGGACGGCCCGGCTGGCCTACAAGATGAAGGCCGGGCTCCTGGAAGACACCCTGGAAACCAGCACCGATGGTCAGAGCATCCTCGGCAGCCGGTATAGCTTCCTGAACCGCGTCACCGAGCGCCAGCAGGCCCCCCTGCCGGTGGTCTTCACCGCCAAACCCAATACCACCCCCCTGGCCGAGCCAGAGGGTAGCGGCACGGTGGAGACCCTCGAGGTGAGCGTTCCCGCCGGGGTAGAGGTGCTCGAGCGCCTGAGCGAACAAAAGAAAGGCGTCTCGCTGACCGAGGCCACCGTGGTGGTTACGGGCGGGCGCGGCCTGGGCAGCCCCGAGGCTTTTGCAGGGGTGGAGGAACTGGCCGGTGCGCTGGGCGCGGCGGTGGGCGCAACCCGTGCGGTGGTGGACGCGGGCTGGCGGCCCTATGGCGAGCAGGTGGGCCAGACCGGCAAAACCGTGCAGCCCAATGTCTACATCGCCCTGGCGGTTTCGGGCGCGGTGCAGCATCAGGCCGGTATGAACAAGAGCAAGTACATTGTGGCGGTTAACAAGGACGCCGAGGCCCCCATCTTCAAAATTGCCGACTACGGCATTGTGGGCGACGTGCACCAGGTACTGCCTGCGCTCATTGATGCGGCGAAGAAGTTGAAGGACTGAGAGCGGTTCCCACGAATACCGCCTACATAAAAACTCAATTGTAGGCGGTAATTTACGCTCCCGCATGGGAACGTAAATGTGGGAAACGCGATGAGGCAAGCTTCAGCCCAGGGGCAGGCTCAGACTTGCCCTTCCTGCATTTGCTCGAGCGGCCCTACCAGGGCCGGCAGGTCGTGGATTACGGTTTGCCACAGGGTAGGAATGTCCAGACGAAAATACTCGTGAATGGCAATGTTGCGCTCTTGCCAGTTACGCGGCGCGCACCACCTCGCGCATGACCCGCTCACGAATGCTTGGCTTGAGGCTGTCCGGTGTACCCAAATCAACCTTCTGGCCCAGCCATTTTTCCAAAGCAAACTGAATACTCAGAAACTCAAAATAGCCCATTGGCCGGCTCAGTTCCACCAGAATATCCACATCGCTTTCCGAACGGGCCTCGTTGCGAGCAACTGAGCCAAACAAATAGACCGCCGAAACCCCCAGGCCTTCCAGGTCAGCTTTGTGGGCTTGAAGGATGGCAAGAACCTCCTCGCGGCGCATTGATAACAGTCTAGCACGTGCTTCCAGTGTAGTTGTGGCAGACCAGAAGTTGAATGAGGGCAAAGCTCAAAAACCCAAACCCAGCGCAGCGACAGGTAACCTCGAGCTCCTCGGCCAGATAAGCTGCTTACTGCAATGTTGCGTCCATACGGATCAAAGGGCTTCGGGTAGAAAACTGGCTGGACGAGGGATAAGCCTATCAGCAAAACTCGAGTGGGGCCAGTTGACCCCACTCGGTTCCCTTGATGGGCGGCTACTTCACAAAGTTGAAGTTGGCCCGGTAAGTAATGCCATCGGTGTAGCGCACCACCAGTTGGCGGCAGCTACCGGCCCAGGCTTTCTCGGTTTTCCAGGGGTAGGTGTAGCGGTCTTGCAGGGGGTCGTAGCTGAGGCCGCCGTTGCTATTGGTGGGGTTGGTGCCGTTCACCGCAGCGGTCGAGCCGCACGGGATCACCTGCCACCTGGGGAACCCCGGCGCAAAGATGTTCAGCCCCTTATTACCCCCCAGGCTGAAGATAAGCGGAATGGACTGGCCCGCGTTGACGTTGTTGTAAGCCGGGAACGGGGCCACGGGGCCAAAGAACCAGGCCCCCGGAGCAGCCAGGTTCAGCCCCACCACCACCGGGTCGTGGTCGGAAACACGGAACTGGTCGGGCGCGTAGAGCACCGCTTGCAAATTCGGGGTTTTGAAGTCGGTGTTGTAGTCGAGCACACTGGGCTCGTCGGCGTTGATGTGATACTCGGCCACCCCGCTCACCTGTGCGTTAAGCGAGGCCGAGGCCAGGGCATGGTCGAGGTAGCCCCACTGCCCATCGAACACATACGAATAGGCATCCGGGCCCAGGCGGGTCTCGAGCAGGTTCACAAAGCCCGCGTTCTTGAGGGCGGTGATGGGGTCTTCCTGGGCGTAGGCGTTGTAGTCGCCAATCAGGAGCACGTCCGGGTCGGCAATGCCGGTGGGGTGGGTGGCCAGCCAGGCCGCGAGCTGCTGCGCGGCATTGGTGCGCACCGCATTGCAGTTGCCCTGGCCGTCGCCCTGGTCGGGCAGGTCGCAGGCCGAGCCCTTGCTCTTGAGGTGGTTCACATTGACGATGAAAATGGCCCCATTGGCGTTTTGCTGGAAGGCCTGGGCCAGCGAGGCCCGGTTGCGCGGGGCGCTGTCGCCGCCGTTCACGAAGGCTGGGGTATTGAGCACTGCGGTCTGGCCCACCGGGGTCACGCGGGCCGGCTTGTAGATCAGGCCCACCTTGATGGCATCGGTGCCCAGGGCATTGACCTGGCCGGTAGCCGCGTCGGCGTTGATGAAGGCATACGTCCCCGGCGCAGTGGCTTCGTTGAGTTTATCCACCAGGAAGGCGATGGCGCTGTCGGGGCCGTAGCCGTCGTTCTCGAGTTCATTAACCCCCAGCACATCCGGGTTCATGGCCAGAATGGCCGCGACCGTCTTGGGCCACTGCCGGTTGAACTCGGCCAGAGTATCGGCTCCACGGCAGTCGGTGGGCGCACCCCCTACCCCGTTGGTGCAGTTGTCCACCGTGTCCGGCAACCCGTCAAAGGTGTTGAAGAAGTTAAGCAGGTTCATGCCCACCACCTTCAACGTACCGCCCACTTCCGGTGCAGTTGTGGGGCGCGGGTTGGCCGCCACAAAGTTCACATAGCCGTTCAAGGCCCCGATAGGCCGCACCCGGTAGGCGTTGCCGCTGGCGGCGTTGCCCGCCCAGGTATAGGTCATCACCCCCACAATGCCCGTGGCGGTGTCGCCGCCGCGCAGGGTGTTGGAGGCCGATAGCGGCAGGCCGTTGCGGGCGAACAGGATGGGGTCGGGGTTCTGGTTTTGCAGGGCATCGTCCAGGATGATGCGGTTAAGGTTGTTCTGGGCTTGCAGGGCATTGGCCGCAGCACCGGGCGTGGTCACATGGGTGGGCTGTTTGAGCCGCCCACCCGACGAGAGCACCACCTGCCCGAAGCGCCCCAGCTGGAAGTGCTCGGTCACGTAGAGGGTCTGGGGCAGCCGCACCAGCATGCCCTCGTAGCGCTCGGCATCGGTGGGCGAGGCAAAGGGCAGGGTGACGTCCACCGGCGCAACGGTGGCGGTGCCGCACTTGGTGAGGGTGGTGGCGCTCACCTGGGTCTGATCCTGGAACTCGCCTGCGGTTCCGGTCACCCGCACCACATCCCCCAGCGAAACGTTATCGTTGTTGCCGTTGAACACGAAGAGGCCATCGGAGGTGTTGGGGTCTCCATCGCCACTGACGTCCTGGATGTAAAAGCCGCGCAGGGCCGGGGCGGGGCCTTCGTAATCGCCCACCACCACGCCCTTGGTGACCACGCTGCCGGTAATGGCCGCCGTCAGGCCACTCCCCTGAATCTGGTAGATGGGGGTATGGGGCAGGTCGCAGACCGAGACCGGGTTGAAGGTCAGCACAAAGTTGGCGGCCAGGGTGTCGGGGGGGTCGAGGGGATCCACATCCGACACCTGCGCTGCAAAAACCGTGAGCGTACAGCTCTCGCCCGAGGCGAAATCGGTGTTGGGGTTGATGACGAACTGCGTCGAGGTAGCATTGGGCGTGACCGCCGCATCGGCCACCGTGCGGGTTCCGCTGGTGGAGCAGGTAATTTCAAACCAGTTGCCGCTTACGTTCACCGGCTCGCTGAAGGTCAGGGTCAGGCTGTCGTCGGGATTGATGGTGCCGCTCGAGGGTGGAACCGAAGCGACCACACTGGGCGCGGACTCGCCGCAAAAGTTGCGGGCGGAGGCAGTATTGCGCGGGTTGGGCGCAGCCGCTTCAAAATCGCTGGCGTTTTGGTCGGTTTCGGTACAGCCGTTGCCCTTGCGAAGAGCAGCGGTGGTGTTGGAAAGGGTGGGTGCAGCCCCCGAACCCTCAAAGAAGTTGGCATTGCCATAGCCCACCAGATCCACGATTTGGGCGAGCTGTGTAGGTGAACAGGTGGTAGAGCCGCCGTTGCAGCCTAGGGGAGTCGTGCTCGAGACGAGCGCCACCTTGCCCGCCGTTGCGGCCATGGCAATCGGGGTGGCATCCACCAAATCCGGTGTCGGCAGGGCCACCCCCGCCGTACCCCCCGCCTGCTGTACGAGGTAGTACTGTCCGGGCTGGAGGGTTACGTTGGGCAACTCGGTGAGTTGTGCGCTGCTGGCACCAAAGTTGCCCGTGCCGGTGGCACTGGCATACTGAATAGACCAGCCATTCAACGAAACCGGCGTGGTGCCCCGATTGAACAGCTCAACAAAGTCGTGGGTGTAGGGCGCACCGCTGTTGCCACCCCCACCATAGACCTGGCTGATCACCACACCATCGGAAATGGCCTGAGTGGCGAGTTTGGCCTGGGGTTGGGCGGGCGGGGCCTGGGTACAGGCTGAGAGCACAATCAAGACGAGCGATAAAGCACCCACACGTAGAAATGGCTTCATACTTCCTCCTGGCCGAACTGTATGAACCTGCCGTCAGGGCAGTGTTGCCAACAAGCCCGGACAAAAAAATGGTCAGGCATAGCCTACCGCAAAGGTACGTTTCGTTCGACATTACCTTGGCATGTCTGCCCGGGCTGTTTCGCCTGATACGAACCTTAGCCAGATACCCAACTTTCAGCGAACCAACGGAGAACGGCTGCGATAGCGGCACAAGGGTCATCGAATTTAGCAACAAAACCACCTGTCATTCCGAGGCATTTGATTGCCGGGCCGGTGGGGTGTGCGCTCTACCAGGCCCAGGGGCCTTTGGCGCTGTTTTTGCTGGTGGTGTTCTTTTTCTCGCTGGCCTTCTGGTTGCTGCGGGGGGCTCGAGGCGCCATCAACACCCCGCCCCATGCCCTGACCCAAAGCAAAACCCCGGCCTGAAAGCCGGGGCGAGGGAGGAGCGCGTTCAGGTCGCTTTTCCCCGGGTATTGACTTTGAACACCGCCCAGATGGGGCAGAAGTTGAGGGTAGCGGTGACCACCATAATTACCCCCAGCAGCCCAAACACCCAGGCCCAGATGCCGCTGCTACCGAAAAAGGCAATCAGGAAAAACACCACCGCCAGGATGTAGCGAACCAAGCGATCTGTGCTGCCCACGTTGGGAACCATAGCTTCCTCCTTATCGGAAACGGCCCAATCAGCCGACCTAGGCTCCTACTGGTTTGGTTCAGATTGGCCCGATTCCAGCCTACATTCTACTTTTTGCCCGTCGAGCGAACTGTGGTCGAGTGCAGGCTGCCTCCCTAGCAGTAGCAGTACTAGGCCTTGCGCTGGGGAGCGGGGCAGGTGTTGATGCCCAGGAGGGCGTACAGGGGGCAGAAGCCGATGGCTGCCGTCAGCAGCATGACTACCCCCAACCCGGCGGCCACATAGACCCAAACCCCACCGGCCACCGTAAAGGCCAGCATGAAAAACACCGCTGCCATCACCAGGCGAATGATCCGGTCGGTTGTACCTTCGTTGGGTTTCATCTTCTCCTCCTCTGAGCCGGTACGTTCAGGAAACGCACCGAATCTCTACCGATAAGGTATACTTCGTTTAGTGCTATTTCAATAGCAAAAATAGTGAAAAATAAACGAAGCCCCCTGGAGCCACTATGAACACCCTCCGTCCCCTGATGGAATACCTCAAACAACACGGCCCCAGCACCATCAAGGAACTGAAGGCGCACCTGGGCCTGAGCGAGACTGCTGTGCGGCACCAATTGCACAGCCTGGAAAAAAGCGGCTGGCTGGAACGGGAAGAGCGGCGCGAGGGCAGGGGCCGCCCAACCACGGTCTACCGGCTGACCCAGGCCTCGGAGGGCCTCTTCCCCAAACGCTACCCCGAACTGCTGGATGCGGTACTGGCCGAAGCCGAGCGAGAGCAAGTCCTCGAGAGGCTGCTGGAGGGGGTAGCCGAGAGCATGGCGGCTGAGCTAAGGCGCAAGCTCGAGGGCCTCGAGGGCCCGGCCAAGCTCCGTGCCCTGCTAACCTACATGGACTATGGCGACATGCTGGGCACCCTCGAGGAAACCCCGGCGGGGTGGGAGCTCAAAGCCTACAACTGCCTGTACTACGCCACCGGACAACGCTTCGAGTCGGTATGCAACCTGCCCCCCAGGGTGATTACCAAGGCCACCGGCCTGCCCGCCGAGCGCCCCTTCTGCCAGCGAGACGGGCACCGGGCCTGCCACTTTTTCATTGCCAATCGCTCGCCATAGCGCAAGCGCTTTTTGACCCAGCGCTTCACCCCAGAAAGTCTATGCTGGGTAGCGTATGGTCTCCTGGTTGCAGTCTTGGGTATATTCCAACTCCACTGGCCGCGATTTACGGATAGATTGGCTGCGGGGCTTTTGCCTGTTCGCGATGGCCATTGACCACATCGGCGGCGAATCGTTTTTGTATGTCTTTTCGGGCCGGCTCAACTTTTACATCAGTGCTGCCGAGGGTTTTTATTTCATCTCCGGCCTCACCCTGGGTATCCTGGCCAGCCGCCAGACCCTCCTGCAATCCCTCGAGCGGGTTTGGTCGCGGCTGCTGGTGCTCTACCGTACGGCGGTTCTGATTGCCCTGGGCTTCATGACCCTCAGCCTGCTGGGGCTCAAGGTCTGGTACGACCCCTGGAACAAAGAACAAAACCTGCTGGAGTTCGTGGCCGGTGTTTTCACCCTGCAGGATGGCTACAACGGCTCGGAGATTTTAGGGCTGTATGTCTGGTACATGTTGTTCGCCCCCCTGGCCTTCTGGCTCTTGTATCGCAAGCAGGGCTGGCGGGTGCTGCTCGTTTCGGGGGTGGTGTACATCTTGAGTCAGGTGGTTCCCACCGTGGTAGGGGCCCCCATTGCCTCGATCTTCATGCCGGCGGCCTGGCAAATTTTGTTTTTTGCTGGACTGGTGGTGGGGTTCCACCGCCTCGAGCTAGCCCAGTTCTGGGCCCAAAGACCCCGGCTGCGCGATGGCTTGGGGGTGGGGGTTTTACTGACGGCTGCTGCGTTTATCGTCGTTCATGCCCAGGGCTGGCTGCCCTGGCTGGATCGTTCGGTGCTAGGCGATGCCAACACCGAACCATTAGTATGGCCCAGGTTGCTGTTGGTTGCGCTCTATCTGCAAGCCTTTTATATCCTGGTCACCTGGTTCTGGCTGCCGCTTTCCCGTGGGGTGGGCTGGTTTTTGATTCCCTTGGGCTCGGCCTCGCTGTGGACTTTTACCGCGCACCTCATCGCGATGGTTCCGCTCTATAACCTGCTCGACTACTGGGAGGTCACGCAGAACCCCTGGTGGGGCACCGGGCTACAACTGCTGGCCCTGGGGGGCATCTGGGCCTCTATTCAGCTCTATCGCCGGTGGCGCAAGGCAGGAGCCGCCGGTTAATTGCGGAAGGTATCGCAGCGGTTCGGGTCGCCGCTCTGGAAACCCCGGTTGAACCAGCCCACCCGCTGCTCCGACGAGCCGTGAGTGAAAGTCTCGGGCACCATATAGCCCTGTGAGCGAATCACTTGCGGGAGCCGGTAGCCCTGGCTCATCTGTTCCCATGTGTCTTCCAGGTCGCCCACAATGGAGCGCATAAACCGGCCCTCCCGGTCATTGGCGGGCTTGTTTTGGGGGGCCGGGGTGGTGGTCACGGACCCGCCCTGGAGTTGGGAAAGAATGTCGGTAGGGTTCACCCCAGACAGCAACCCCCAGCAAGGCCAGTATCACCGCTCCCAGGCGGGGGCTGCGTCCCCGGCGGTCTTCCACATTCTAGCGCTTACGCAGGTCTTCCCATTTTATATTCACGCCCCTAAGCGCTCTTGAATTTGCCGCAAATGATGCTGCTCATGGTAGACCAGGGTTTGCAGCCAGCCCAGGGCGGTCAGGTCACCAAAAAAGGGGTGCGCGTAGGTGGGGGGGTGCGGCAGGCGTTCTCCGCTCTCGGCCACCTCGGCCAGCACCCGTTCACGCACGGCCTGCAGACGCTCCAGCAAAGCTGCACGGGGCAGCCCCCCCTTGGGCTCCATCAGGGGTGGGGCCAGGGGGCGGCCATCGGGGCGGGTCTGACCGGGGGGGGAAGGGGGGAAAGGCTCGGCCTCGCCCAGCCCCACCCTGCGCAAGCGACGAATAATTTTGCCCGCCGACTCTTCCACCAGCGAAATGTGCTCTAACACCTCGGCGGGGCTCCAGACCTCTGCACTGGGCCGCTGAAAAAGCTGCTCGTCGGAAAGCGTCTCTACCAGATGCAACAACTCCCGCCTCGAGCGCTCCAGATGTTTGAGGCAACTTGAGGCATCACCGTAGCGGGCCAGCATTTCCTGGGCTGTCGGCATGGGGGTATTGTAACGAACCGGAGCAGGAGACACCAAAGCCCGCAGCTCGAGGCCATATCGGTTGCCTATAGTCAAGCAAAAAATGCGACCCCGTAGGATCGCGTGGAAAGGATCGTCTCGACACTAGACCTTATCGAAAGCTTCTCGCAGCTTGCTACTCATGGGGAGGGAGATCAGACCCTTGAGGTAGAGTTCGTGTACGGCATCTACCCCGGCAATCTGTTGCAACTGCTCGAGGGTCACCTGTACATCATGGCCTGGGAGGTGAACCTTGACCTGGTTCATGGTGCCTGGAACCCACTCGCACTGGATACCTCCCACATTTGCCACCCCTTGTTGCAGCGTCTGCATATCTACCTCCCTTGTGCCGGAAGACACTCGAGCCTTATCAAATGTTTATAGCCCGACGAATATCAATGGCGGTAGTGAGAAATGTCCCACTATTGGTAATAATCTAAACTACTCGTTCTATGCAGCATTGTAGCGAGTTTTTATGAGGATTGGTTCAGAGGTAGAAAAGCCGCCAAAGGAGCGCTTTTCCAAAAAAAACGAGTGGGATTATTGCGTGGCATCTCGCCACAGGATTGGCAAGCCTCGAGGGGGTACGGGTAAGATACGGGGGTTATGGTCTCCATTGACTTATCTGGTAAGAAAGCCCTGGTGATGGGCGTGACCAATGAGCACAGTCTGGGCTGGGCCATTGCCGAAAAACTGCATGCTGCAGGCGCTGAAGTGGCCTTTAGCTATCAAGGAGAGCGGCTGCGCGAAAAGCTGGAAAAATTGACCGCAGGCCGGCCCAACCAGCGCCTGTACCAGGTAGACGTGACCGATGAGACCGCCCTCAAGGCCATGTTCGCCGACCTGGGGAGCGCCTGGGGGGGGCTGGATTATCTGGTGCACTCCATTGCTTTTGCGCCCCGTGCAGCCATGGAAGGGCGTTTTATTGACACCACCGCCGCCGACTGGAACACCGCCCTGCAAGTTTCGGCCTACTCACTGGTGGCGGTAGCCCGCCAAGCCGAGCCGCTCTTGCGTGAGGGGGGCAGCCTAATCACCCTGACCTACTACGCTTCCGAGAAGGTGGTGCCCAAATACAACGTGATGGGCATTGCCAAGGCCGCCCTGGAAGCCAGCGTGCGCTATCTGGCTTACGAATTGGGAAAGAAGAACATCCGGGTCAATGCGGTCAGCGCGGGGGCCATCCGTACCGTGGCGGCCATGAGCATTCCCGGCTTTCGCAAGATGGTCGCCAAGTACCACGCCACCGCCCCCCTGGGGCGCATGATTACCCACGAGGAGGTGGGCAATCTGGGCCTGTATCTGCTCTCTCCCCTGTCCAGCGGAACCACCGGTCAGACGGTGTACGTGGATGCAGGTTACAGCATCATGGGCATGAGCTTTGATGAAGAAGGAGCCTGATCTTCATTGCAAACCATGCAAGAACGAATCGAAAAGAAACGGGGCTGGCCCATATTTTGAGCCACCCGACTACAAGAAAACCTTGTCCTGAACAGAACAGTGACCGCCTGGATGGGCGGCCACGTCTGTAAAAAGCGCGATAAACCCGCTTTGGTTTTTCATTACAACATGGTCAGCGGCCTGGTCATCAGTCGAGACCCATGCACCAGCGCCTTAGCGGCGCTTGCGCCCGCCCTTTCCACCCCCCGGCTTTTTGCTGCCGCCACCGCCACCAAAACCCCCTGAGCCGCGCAGAAAGCTTTTGAGTTTGTTTTCAAACTCGGGAGCCTGGCGGGGCAAGCGCTTGGGCCGGGGGGGCTCAACGGGGGCCGGGGTGAGCTCCTTGATGGAGAGGTCGAGGCGACCCTTATCGTCGCGGCCCAGCACCAGCACCGAGACCACATCGCCTTCATTCAGGTGGTCGCGGATGTTCTTGACAAACTCGTGGGCTATCTGCGAGATGTGCACCAGTCCCGATTCCCCCGTGGGAAACTCGATAAAAGCCCCAAACTCCATGATTCGCGTGACGCGACCTTCTACGATTGCACCGGCTTCAAGCTCCATTCAAGCGTTCCTCCGAAACGACACGAAATCCCTTTACACAAGTGTACTAAAGCTGTGGGGGATTCACGATGCTTCACTATATCATCTGATCTTCAATTCATCACGAACTCATCCTCTATTTTGTAACGCATTTCCAACACCAAATAAAAAAAATGATATATTGAAAACACGGAGGAGTTCCAAATGATCGCAGACCGCCCCCAGAACTTGTGGTTCGAGCTAGATAGCGAGGAGCGCCAGATTATCGGTGCGCTGCGGGATTTCCTGCAAGCCGAGGTAGCCCCCACCGCCACCGAGCGCGATGAGACGGGGGCGTTTCCCTTTGAGATTGTGAAAAAGCTGGGCGAGATGGGGGTCATGGGGGCCCAGGTACCCGAGCAGTACGGCGGGGCCGGGCTCTCAACGCGCATTTTTGCCCGCATCATCGAAGAAATTGCCGCTGCAGATGGCTCCTTAGCCCTGACGGTAGCCTCACACAACAGCCTCTGTATCGGCCACATCCTGCTGGCCGGCAACGAGCAGCAGAAGCGGCAATTCCTGCCCCGGCTGGCCTCCGGGGAGGTGCTGGGGGCCTGGGGTCTGACCGAACCCGGCAGCGGCTCTGATGCCGCCGCCATGCGCACCAAGGCCGAGGAAACTGCTTCGGGCTGGGTGCTGAATGGCTCCAAGCAGTTCATCACCCAGGGGTCGGTGGCAGGCATCTATGTGGTCAACGCCCGTACCGACGCCGCACCCAGCGAAGAGAAGAAGCACCTGGGGCTCTCGGCGCTGGTGTTCGAGGCGCCCATTCCGGGCTTGCGCATCGGGCGCAAGGAAAAAAAGCTCGGGCTGAACGCCTCCGACACCGCTCAACTAATTTTCGAGGATCTTCACCTGCCCAAAGAAGCCCTGCTGGGCGAGCGGGGCAAGGGCTTCTACGACGTGATGAAGGTACTGGAGGGAGGCCGCATCGGCATCGCCGCCATGGCGGTGGGGCTGGGGCGGGCCGCTCTGGAGTTCGCGGCCAAATATGCCCTCGAGCGTGAGCAGTTTGGCAGGCCCATCGCCGAGTTCCAGGCTGTCTCGCACAAGCTGGCCGAGATGGCCACCGAACTCGAGGCCGCACGCCTTTTGTACCTCAAGGCCGCCGAGCTGCGCGACGCCGGCAGGCCCTTTGGCCAGGCTGCCGCCCAGGCCAAGCTCTTTGCCTCGGAGGTAGGGGTGCGGGCCTGCGACGAGGCCATCCAGATTCTGGGCGGCTACGGCTACATCAAGGAGTACCCGGTCGAGCGCTACTGGCGCGACGCCCGCCTGACCCGCATTGGCGAGGGCACCAGCGAGGTGCTGAAGGTCATCATCGCCAAGAACCTGCTGGCACAGTACAGATAGAGGGCTCAGGGGGCAGGGCACAGGGGACTGTCTTCAGTCCCTTTTGCCCTTCTCCTCTCCCCCACAACGCTCCTCCCCTGCTATCCTTTCTCCGTGTACGAACTGTTCAGGCCCTGGCTGTTCCGCCAGGACCCCGAGGCCATCCACGAGCGGGTGATGCACGGCCTGGCCTGGCTGGGGCAACGGGGGCCCAGCCTGGAGCTGGTGCGGCGGCTCTGCTCGGTGCAGGATGAGCGCCTTCAGGTGCAGGCGTTTGGCCTGCGCTTTCCCAACCCCATCGGGCTGGCGGCGGGCTTCGACAAAAACGCAGTGGCGGTACGGGCCTGGCCTGCGCTGGGGTTTGGGCATGTGGAGATTGGGTCAGTGACGGCGCTGCCTCAGCCGGGCAACGACAAACCCCGCCTTTTCCGGCTGCCCCAGGATCAGGCCCTGATCAACCGCATGGGCTTCAACAACGAAGGAGCCGAGGCCATTGCGGCCCGGTTGAAGCGCTTACAGCAGACCTTCGGCAAGCTCCCGGTGCCCCTGGGCATCAACCTGGGGAAGTCGAAACTGACCCCCCTGGAAGAAGCCCCGAAGGACTATCTGCAAAGCCTGTCTGTCCTCTGGCCCTATGGCGATTACTTTGTTGTTAACGTCAGCTCGCCCAACACGCCGGGGCTGCGGGCCTTGCAGGACAAAGACCGGCTGGAAGAGCTGCTCGCGGCGCTGGTGGGCTTCGTGCAGGGCCACAAACCCTTGCTGCTCAAAATTGCGCCCGACCTGACCTGGACGCAGATAGACGAGATTCTGGCGCTGGTGGAGCAGTACCGGCTTTCCGGGCTTATCGCCACCAACACCACCACCAGCCGCGCAGGGCTGACCACGCCCACAGACGAGGCCGGCGGACTTTCGGGCCGGCCGCTCGGGGCACGCTCGCTCGAGGTACTCCGGTACCTGCACACCGGGCTGCAGGGCCGTTTGCCGATTATCTCGGTGGGGGGCATTTTTAGCGCAGCGGATGTGTGGGAGCGGCTCTCGAGCGGAGCCAGCCTGGTGCAGGTGTACACCGGCTTCGTTTACGAAGGGCCCCTGATGATGAAAAAGCTGTGCCGGGGGCTGCTGGAAAGAATGGAGCGCGAAGGCATCCAGACGCTCTCTGCGCTCAAGCCTCGATAGCCAGCAATTCTCTTATTTCCTCGAGCCTGCCCAGGGCTGCCGCCTCTCCGTCCTGGATGGCCTGCTCGAGCTGCTGGAAGCTGAATAGCCCGATGCCCTCGAGCTTGGGCCGTAGCACCAGGTCGGGGCGCGATACCGCCAGCTTGACCTCGGCCAGCCGAATCTGCATGATCTCGATGGCCCGGTACACGTTCTGAATGGGGTTGGCGTCAATGCCCCGGCGGAAAATCTGTTCCCACCAGCTTTTCTTGTGGGGCTGTTCACGCAAGACCTCGAGGGGGGTCACATCCACCGCAATGACCCGTTCGGAACCCAAAAAGCGCACCAGGTCTACCGGAATCTGGTTCAGGATGCCCCCATCGGCCAGGAGCTGATGCCCCACCCAGATGGGGTTGATGGCCCCCGGATAGGCTATGGAAGCCCGAATGGCCTGGAAGACATCCCCCTGGCGAAAATAGACCTCGGTGCCGGTGATCAGGTCGGTGGCGGTGATGCCAAAGGGAATGGGAAACTCCTCCATCTGGCGGGGAATGTGGGGCTCCAGAAAGCGCACCAGCTCGCTGTAGTTGAGCATGTCGCTCAAGGGGTTCCAGTCCAGAAAGCGCCAGAAGGAGGTTTGTGAGAGGAGTTCCTGCACTTCGTCGGCGGTGTGTCCGCTGGCAAACATGGCCCCCATCAGGCTGCCCATGCTGGTTCCGGCAATCGCGCTGGGCCGAAACCCCTCCCGCTCCAGGATCCGCATCACCCCAATGTGGGCATACCCCCTGGCCCCTCCACCCCCCAGGGCCAAGCCAAAGCGTTTGCAATCGGCCATACCCCCAGGCTACGCCACAGTTCGGTTTTGTACCACCGGTTGAGCAGAAAGCTTAAAGAAGGCCGATGGTCTATAGCTCATAGCCGATGGCGGGTATGGATTTGCACTCGAGCATCTCTGGCTTATGCATCCAGGAAGCGCTGTTTGAGTTCTGGGGTGGGCACCATACAGCGCTCGAGCTTGCCAAACACACGGTAGCGGTTTTTTGTCACCCTACGGTAAACCCAGTCCCGCAGTCGCTTGGGTAAAAACCAGAGCAGCGCAGGGATGCGCCAGACACCGCCCAGCCGGTAGAGGATGTGAAACACCGCGTCTGACTCGAGCCAGACCTTATCGCCCTCCAGCACCACCACACTGTCGGCCAGGGCCTGCGAAATGGGAATGTTGTGCTGGGCCAGCAGTTTCTGCCCAACCTCGGACTGCTGCGAAGCGAACCGGAAACGCCCCGATGGGTCATGGCGAATGATGAACTGCACGGTGCGGTTGCATAAATTGCACACGCCATCAAACAGCACGATGACCTTCATGGCTTCAGCTTAGTTCGGTTTGGCTCGAGGGAGTGTGGATGGGGTTGGAAAAAGTTGCCGAATGCCCAAAGCTGAAAAGGATCGTACCGTTGATCTTCGATCTCTAACGACAGTGAAGTCTTCAACCCTGACGCTAGGCCCTCGACAACTTCACAGGCTTTTATCACATTCTGCATGAAGGTGACCATACAGATTCCCAGCCCGATTCCCTACCTGATGGAAGTACCCGATCTGCGAGCCCACAACACCACCTACGATTGGCGCTTGTTGTTCATGCTGGTGCTGATGGGGCTGGGGAGTGGACGCACCAACCTGCTGGCGATTGCCCAGTGGGTGCAGGATCAGCGGGATTGGCTGCTCAGTCTGGGCCTGGATCGGCGGGCCAGTGGTCGGGCCCTGCCGGCACAGGCCACCCTCTATCGGTTTGTGTGGGCCTGTACCGGTGGTTATCGGGGTAGGGGTGTATATGACAAGAGCCTAGACAACTTCAGGGATATTTGTAACCTGCCCTGTACCTTAGGCTAACCGTGTTGCTAGAATATGCAACACGGGGTAGGTACAGTGAAACTACTGGACAACTACGGGCGCCTCATCAAAGACCTGCGGCTTTCGGTCACGCCGCGCTGCAACCTGCACTGCCTGTACTGCCATCCGCTGGGTTGGGAGCAGTCGGAACCCCCCGGCACGATTTCGGTAGAGGATACCCGCCACTTCCTCGAGGCCATGCAGATGCTGGGCCTCGAGTCGGTGCGCTTTACCGGAGGCGAGCCGCTGGTGCGCAAAGAACTGCCCCAGATGATTGCCGTGGCTCACGAACTGGGCATTCCGGACATTGCCATCACCACCAACGGCCTGTTGTTCAAACGCAAGGCCAGGGAACTGGCGGCTGCCGGACTCAAACGCATTAACCTCTCGATGGACGCTGTAACCCCCGAGGTCTTCAAAGCCATGACCCGGGGCGGGCAGGTCGAGAAGGTCTGGGACGCCATCGAAACCGCCTGGGAACTGGGGCTGCACCCGGTCAAAATCAACGCGGTGATGATCCGGGGTATGAACGACGGGGAGGTAATTCCCCTGGCCTCGCTCACGCTGGACAAGCCGCTGGAGGTGCGCTTTTTGGAGTACATGCACCTCGACAACTCCAACCCCGAACTGTACCGGCAGCGCTTCATCGCCGGAGCCGAGACCAAAGCCATAATCGAGGCCCACTTCGGCCCGCTGGAGAAGGTAGACCACGACCCCACCGCTCCCGCACGGGTCTACAAGATACCCGGAGCGGTCGGCAGTATCGGCTTCATCAACCCGGTAGCCGAGCCTTTCTGCTCCAAGTGCTCCCGCTTGCGCCTGACCTCCGACAAAAAAATTCGCCCCTGCTTGCTCACCGACCTGGAGATGGACATCGCCTGGGCCTTCGTGGCTCCCAACCCGGTCGAGGCGCTGGTAGATGCCATTCTGCTGGCTACTGACCGCAAGCCTGCGTTTGGCAACACCCTCCCTACCTTGCGCGAGCGGGTGATGATCGGGATTGGGGGGTAGCATCTCAAGCCAGTCCTCGAGCCAGAACACGGGATAATGCTCCTCGAAATGGTCGGAGCGCACCGTTCTCATGATCCCAGCGGCCTACACTGGAGGCCATGCGGTTTCGTGCATGGCAATTTTTGCTCTTACTGCTTTTGTTGGGCTTCCTGACCGCCTGCCCTGCGCCGGTGGTGGAAATTGACCCCAAGGGGCCCATGCAGGTCTGGGCCACCGGTTCCCTGGAGCGCATCCGCCCCGAAGACCCCGCCCGGCCCAACCAGTCCCTCGAGCTGTTCGCGGCCAGGGGCGAGACCGAGTCGTTTCAGATTGTGCTTGGGGGCCCCAAGGGCGTCAAGGCGGCCAGCATGGAAGTTTCCGACCTGCGCGGGCCGGGGGGCGCGGTTATCGGCCAGAACCACCTCACCCTTTACCGCCAGCACTACGTACAGGTCTGGGAGCCCAGCCCCAGTCTGGAAGACCCCAACCGTTCGCAAGGCGCGGGCTGGTATCCCGATGCCCTGATTCCCTTCAGCGCCCCAGGCGGACGGTTCAAGGCCATCCCGGTCGATGTGAACCCTGGGCGCAACCAGCCGTTCTGGGTGGACGTATCGGTACCGCGCAATGCAGTGCCGGGCCAGTACAGCGGCACCTACCGCGTCACCGCCCAGAACGGCACCCTGGAGGGTTCCTTCCGCCTGACGGTCTGGAACTTCGAACTGCCCCAGCGCCCCAGCCTGCTCTCCTTTGTGCCCTTGTGGAACACCAAGACCAAAGCCGCCCGCCTCGAGCTGCTCAAACACCGCCTGATGCCCGGAAGGGTCGAGCCTTCTGAGGTGCGGGAGTTGGTAAACGACTATGGCCTCAACAGCATTGACCTGGGCTTCTGGAGCGGGGCCAACGCCCAGACCTGCCGGGCCCGGCCTGCGCCCCCGGTGGCCGAACTGGCTGCAGCCCGCGCGGCCCGTCAGTCTGACGTGCCCATTTACAATTTCGCCTTCGACGAGCTCGACGTCTGCCCCAACAACCTGCTACCCGAGATCCGGGCCTGGGCGAATAACCTGCGAGCCGCCAACGTTCTGCACCTGAGCACCCTGCACCCCCGCCCCGAGCTGCTCGAGGATGGCAACGGCAGGCCCCTGGTAGACATCTTCGCCATCAATGCCGAGATGTACGAAGAAGCCCGGCGCACCAGAATCTGGGAAGCTGCCCAGGCCAAAGGCAGCAGCTTCTGGTACTACACCGCGCTGCTCAACCGCAAAACCCCTTATGCCCCCCAGTGGCTGCTGGACTATAGCCCGCTCAACTGGCGCATTTCCAGTGGCTTTTTGGCCTACAACCTGGGCTTCAGCGGCATCCTGGGCTGGGCCGCCGATTTTTACGATACCAGCCGGGGCCAAGACCCCTGGACAGATGTGCGCTACTTCAACGCAGGCCGGGCCTATAACGGCGATGGGTTGTGGTTCTACCCAGGTCGAGAGGTGGGTTTGCCCGGCTCCATTGTGCCCTCCATCCGGGCCAAGTGGCTGCGCGACGGCATCGAAGACTACGAGTACTTGAAGCTCCTGGGTGAGCGGGGCCTGAGCTTGCGGGTGGGCACGGTGGCCGAGGAGATGGCCCGCAGCATGCGCGACTGGCAGCGCGACCCGGCTTTGCTCGAGGCCGCCCGAAGGCGCATCGGGGAAGCCCTGCATCAGGGCCGATAGAGCGGTTTTACGCTCTTCACAGACGTGGCCGCCCACGAAAACGAGAATGTGTCTGTGTCCAGACACATGTTAGGGCCAGGCCCGGCCCACGGGTGCTTGGGTTTCGAGTTTCCAGGCAGCTACTGCTGTGTCCAGAACAAAGCTTTCTTGTAACCGAATGGCTCTAAATTGGTGAGTTGCGTTCTAAATTACGCCATTACGCCGTAGTTGTAGGTTTCGTTCCGCCCGTTTTTGTCCACAACGGCCCACCAACGATGTTCAGAGAGGGCGGGCATCTGGAGCAAGAACACCCAGAACTTACTGGGGTTCTCGCCGCCATCGGGCTGGAGGGGGCTCTCGGGGGTGATGAGCGTGAGCTGGGAGTCGCCTGCGTTCATGAAGTCTCTGACGGCGTTTTGCAGTTCGTCGGTATCGGGATCATCGCTAAGGTCGTAGGCTGAGGGATCGGCCTCTATCAGGCCCAGGGGGCTTTCGTCATCCTCCCCGTCTTCGATAAAGCTACGGATGGCCGCTTCCAGGGCCTCGAGGAAACCCTCCTCGTCGCTCACTGAAGGTACCTCAACACTCAGGTCGGGCACTTCCAGCGCCTTCAGTAAGGATTCGATTCGCTGCTGCAAGGCCATAGGTAGCTCGTTTGATTACATAACCACAAATGCCCCTGGGCGGTCAAGCCAGTTCAACCCGCGCATCCCAGGCACGGTGCAACCGTTCGGTGCGACCTTTTCGGCATTTGAGGGGTTGCTGAAAGCCCACAGCCGAAGGCCGAGAGCATAGTGAAACATACCCGGTTACGGCTCTAAACCGGAGGCGTATAACCCTACTCGAGCCAAGCATTCATCACGATTGTTGGCTTGCTAGCGGTCTTTCACCTCTTTGAACCGCTCGATGCAGGCCTGCACCTCGGCCACTGCACCGGCCTTGTCCTTCCAGCCCGAAACCTTGACCCACTTGCCCTTGTGGGCCTCCAAAGCCTTGTAGGTCTCGAAGAAGTTCTGGATTTCCTGTTTATGGGCGGTGGGTACATCGGCCAGGTCGCGGATGTGGTCGAGGCGCGGGTCTTCGGCCACCACCCCGATAATTTTGGCGTCGCCGCCTTTTTCGTCTTGCATGTCTACCATCCCCACAATGCGCACATCCACCACCACCCCCGGCAGCAGGGGGTAGGTGGAGAGGATGATGCCATCCAGGGGATCGCCATCCTCGGCCAGGGTGGAGGGGATGAAGCCATAATCGCCGGGGTAGAACTGGGCCGTGGGGAGTACCCGGTCGAGCTTGATGGCCTCGAGGTCGGGGTCGTATTCGTACTTGTTGGAAGACCCGCGCGGTACTTCAATCACCATATGGACAACTTCGGGCGCTTTTTTACCAACGGGCAGGTTCTTGAGGTTCGCCATAGCGTCCCCATTCTGACATCCAAAGCGCTAAAGAGGTAGCTACAACGCATATCGCACTCTTTAGAAACCTGGCTGCCCATGAAAACGTCGCCCAGGCCCGGACGCATGTTACGCACCCAGGCGTGGGCCTGGCCCACGGGTGCCTGGGCTTCGAGTTTCCCGGCAGCCCCTGTTCTCTCCAGGACAGGGCATTCCCATAGCCGGATGGCTCAAAATATGCGAAGAGCCTAAACTGTTGGGGCACTCCCTCTATTCCAGGGAGGCATCTCTTATGACTGCGCAAAGACTTTTACCGATAGCGCTGACCGTGGTTCTTCAGCTTTCGGCTTTGGGCCTTGCCCAATCCCTCACCTTCGGGCTCTACGGTCGCCTATCGCCCGACTCCCTGACGCCCACGCTCGAGGCCACCCTGCCGCTGGGGGCGTTTGACCTCGAGGCCCGCCTCCAGCGCGATGCACTGGGGCTGGGGCTGGGGAGCGCCCTCGAGTTTAGCGCCCTGGGGCGCCTGAGCTATGGCCTGCGGGCCAGCCTGGGGTTCGCGGGCTGGGGGGTCGAGGGCCGCATCGGCGGAACCTTCGGGCCGGTGGCAGCCAGCCTGGAGGCGGGGTATAGCAGCACCCTGCGCTCGCAGTTGTGGGTGGGCGAGGAGGCCGAAGGGGGGCTCAAACTGGGCTTCTGGGGGCGCTACCGCCTGAGCCCGCGGGAAACTCTGGGCCTGGGGCTGGGCTTCAAGCGCAACCTGGCCGACCTTGCCAGCGGCTCGGGCGAGCTCAGCTATGCGTTGCGCCAGGAGCAGACCTATACCTTCGGGCTGGGGGTGGACGATTCACGCCTGTACGGCATTATTGGCTGGCGGGGCGAGCTCGACGAGGCCGGGACGCTGCTCGAGGCCACCCTGCGGGCCGGGCAGTACAACCGGCTGGAAGCCGCCCTCACCGCACCCCTGGACGAAGAACTCAACAATCTTAAGCTGCGCCTAACCGTGGCCTACCCCTGGGCAGCTACCCTGGGGCTGGAGGCGTACCGCTTCCGCGCCGATGCAAGCTACAACGGTGGGTTTTCGCTCTGGCTACGCTACATGCTCAGTTTTGGAGGCCATGAATGAAGAAGTTGCTGGCAATCGCCCTCTTATCCCTGGGCCTGGTGGCGGCCCAGAGCATCGCCGAAATCACCCGCCAGGTGCAGACCAACCTGGATCGCTCGCCCTGGGAGGCCACCATCACCGGCAAGATTCAACTGCCCGACGGCAGCAGTCAGGACACCGAGTTCCGGCTTCAGGTGATTCCGGGTAAGGAGCAACTGGCCCGGGTAGAGTTCAAGAAGCCCGCCGCACTCGAGGGCAACTTTGTGGTCATCTCGGACAAGGAGGTCTGGAACTACCTGTTCCTGACCAACCAGCTCATCATCCAGCCCCGCGCCAAGGCCCGCATAGAGGGCCTGGGGGTCAACCTGACCGACCTGGGCGACTTCGACCAGCTCACCGAGCGGGTCACGCTCAGGCTACTGGGCGAGCAAAACACCCCCGCCGGGGCCGCCTGGCGCATTGGCGGCACCCCCAAGGACGCCTCGCTGGGCTTTGCCAATATGGAAATTCTGGTGCTCAAGGCCGACCCCCGCCCGGTTTCCATCACCCTGCGCGACAGCAGCAATAAAGTGCTGGCCGACCTCAACTTTGGCAACTTTCGCCGCGCCAGCCTGACCCCCCAAATCCTCCGCAAGCGCCCCGCCGACGCCGAGGTGTTGCGACGCAACTGAGCAAGCCCGCTACCGCCTGCCGACAAGGTAATGCCCTGGTAACAGAGCGGGGCTACAAATAAAGCGTGAGCGGCCTGCTGCGCCTCCTGCTGGGCCTGGGCCTTGCGGCCCTGAGCGGGGGGCTCTTGGTGCTGGCCTATCCGCCCTACAACCTCTGGCTGCTGGCCTGGGTAGCCCTGCTGCCCATGCTGCTGGCGCAGTTCTGGCTGATGCCTGCAAGGCTCTCGAGCCTGGCCTCGGCCACCACCATGGGCCTGTGGGGCCTGGGCTACTTCGGCCCGGTGTTTGGCGGCAGTGGGCTCTACATGGAGTGGCTCCCCCTGGCCATTTTTCTGATTGCCCTGCTGGGCGATATGGGCGTGCGGGCCTTCCACGAGCGCACCGGCTACCGCTACTTTGTCTGGCAGGGGGTGAGCAACTGGGTGGGCATCGAGATGATCCGGGGCTTTGTGCCCATCGCCGCCACCTGGGGCTTTATCGCCTATACCCAGCACACCCAGCCCTGGCTGATCCAGCCCGTCAGCGTGTTCAGCATCTATGGCATGAGCGCCCTGATTGTGCTGGTGAACTTCGTGCTGGGGCAGGGGCTGCTGGGACTGCTGCACAAAGAAGCCCCTCTCTCGCCCCTTCGGGTGCGGCGCTGGCTCTGGGCCGGGGGGCTGGCGCTCTTGGGCTGGGTGGGCCTCTCGCTCTGGCTCTACCGGCCCGAGGCGGGCACGCTGCGGGTGGCGGCCATCCAGCCCCCCACCTCCCCCATCCTGGCCCAGAACCGCGGAGAGACTGCCCTGGCCGAGGCCACTTTCGTCCGCATGAAGGAACAGACCCTCGAGGCCGCCCGCCAGGGCGCCCGGCTCATCGTCTGGCCCGAGGGCGCCTTCACCTTCGACCCCCAAACCGAAGACCGCCTGGGCCTGGTAGCGCTGGCGCGGGAAAGCCGGGCCTATCTGGTGGTGGGCTATGTGGTGGTCGTGGGCGAGCGAATCTTCCGCAACGAGGCCACAGTTATCAGCCCAGAGGGCCAGTTTCTGGGCGTCTACGGCAAGGATCACCCGGTGCTCTTTGCGGGCGAAACCAGCCCCACCCGGGGCACCTACCCGGTCTACCACACCTCCATAGGCCGCCTGGCTACCCTCATCTGCTACGACCTCGACTTTACCGACACCGCCCGCAAGATGGCCCGCCGGGGTGCTCAGGTGGTGGCGGTTCCCTCGCAGGACTGGGCCACCATCGCCGACAAGCACTACACCCACCTGGTCTTCCGGGCGGTGGAGAACCGCCTCAGCATGGTCAAGGCCGACGGCGGCTTTGACTCGGCCATCCTCGACCCCTGGGGCCGGGTGCGCTCGCTGGCCAGCTTCCCCCAGAGCGGAGAGGCCACCCTGGTTGCCGATGTGCCCCTGGGCCGGGCCAATGCCCCGGCGGTGCGGCTGGGGGACTGGGTGGGGTGGCTGGGATTGCTGGGGCTGGTGGGGTTTGCCCTGGCAGATCCGCTCAGTCGGCGGAAGTGGAAGATGGTGCGGTGAGCCTTCTCGTAGCCGTGCGTCCATCTCGGTCGCAAGCTTGCCGCTACCGAGAGGCACACTGCGCGGGGTTTCGTCCCTGAGCCTTTGTATGCCCTTGCATAAATCGCCGACAATAGTACCTCACAGCAGCTAAGTTGCGTATGTATAAGGTTTAGAGTCGAATCCGGGCTGCGCTAGATAATCATGCTCCTGGCGCAATACCTGAATGATTTTCGACCATCCCAGTAGCCAAAACATAAGCGGGAGGTACTTAACGCTCAGGGTAACCGGCGCGCGGGTTGGAAGCATTGTACAAACCATCGCCACTTTCCCAGCGCGTCCGGTTGACCCGGTGGTTAGGAATTGCTATCTATGCCCCGAAGCACAAGCCCGCAAGGCAATTAGGGCAGAATTGAATGCACGAATTGCTCGGTTCAGTGAGTCTACAAATTCCTTCGCTGAGTATGCATCCCTTGCACGTCGAGCATGGGATGCCGCAGTATCGAATTCGATGTGTGCCATATAACATTTGCAGTTCATCGCGGACATTGCAGCGTCATCGAGGGCTCTCTTTGCACGCCTTGCATAGTCCTTGGCGGCATCAAGGTTGGTTTCGTTTGCGGCCCGTTGGAGCTTTGTACGGGCATCGTCAACATTCATTACAAGCATGTCGCAAGTAACGGCATATGCATCGGAAAGCGCCAAACATAACGCCATTGAAATGAGCACGAACTTAAAAAGGGGGTAAATATAGACTCGCATCGCTTTAGGCCCTCCCGTTCAAATGTTGCCCAACGCCCAGGTTCAGCCGCGCGCAGCGCGTCGGCTGCAACCCGTTGTTAGCCAGCCAGCGAAGACAGTATAGGCACTAACGTGCACGCACATATCGGCAGACCAGCGCCCCCGAGCTTGCCTTAGCAGTCGACATCAACTCGAACGACATCGCTTTTCCGTTTGCGGGAAAGATTGTCTTACCCCCGCCGAGGGTCACTGGCGCGATCGTCAGCAATAACTCATCGACAAGGTCAGCAGCGAGCAACGACCGAACCATCGCTGCGCTGCCGTACACGTAAATGTATCCCCCTGGCTGCGCCCGCAGGTCGGAGACTTTTTGCAAGAAATCGTCACCACGAATGATCGTCGTCGGATGCCACGTGATGTCCTTGTCGCTGAGCGTGTTGGAGACCACGTACTTCTGCACCTTGTTGATCCAGTCTGAGAACGGGTCTCCCGAGCGGCTTGGCCAAGCGGCGGCGGACGTTTGATAGGTGCGGTGTCCTTGCAAGAGCGCGTCACTCTGCTTGGCGAGGTTGTCAAACGTGCCGCCAATCACTTCTGGGTCAAAGTATTTCAAAAACCATCCACCATGGGCGAAGCCACCGTCCGTGTCTTCCTGCGCCCCGCCTGGAGCCTGGACAACACCGTCCAAGCTGATGAATTCAGTGATAAGCGTTTTCATGGGGTCTCCTGTTTATACGACTGTGGGATCTGTGCTGGCTAACGGCTTGCGCATCACCCGCAGGCGAGCCGAGCGCAGCGAGGCGAAGCCTGTCGGGTGCATGCGCTGGTTAGCCTGCCGTATCTGATTGAAATGCGCTTCTCGTAAATGTCATCCTTTCCACAATGCAACATACATCCAATCTGGAAAATCGCTGACAGCCGTTACTGGTCTCCAATGTCTCAATGTGCTTGGCAACGACGCTACGGCTTTGTTCCACTCCTTTGAATCAGGAGCGGGATAAACGAAAGCGACCACCCACTTGTTTGGGCTGCCAATCTCGTCCAACTTTTTGAAATCTTTTATTAGTCCAACGTGGTCATCTCGGAAGTAAAAGTGCAAGTTGCGGGGAGTTCCTGCCGCTTGGCTGATACACAGCGCTTTCAGTTCGCAAAGGTGCTCTTGTCCTTGAATGTAAAGCCTGAAATCAACTTGTTTTCGCTTGCCATCTTTCGGCGAGGAGACATTTGCTTCACGCTCAAACTGTTCAATTACGCGGCTTGCTCCAAGTCGGTTGAATAGGACAAGCAACTCTGCTTTGAACCAGCCTTCAATGCGACTATCCGCTTGGGCAAAAGTCGTGAAGTGCTCTTGCTTGTCCAGAAACCACTTTGAAATGTGAGGAAGTAATACTTCCATTTGGCTCACCGATTATTGGGGCGAAAGGCAGGCTAACTAATAATTAATCACTGGTGCTAGTCACAAAACGATGTCAGCTATACACAGGTCTGGGGAAGCAGCGATGAGGTTCAGGGCGATGATGAGGTAAGCCCACCAAGCAGTAAAGCCAAGTTCAGTACGGTGATGGCGTTTCTTGGCACCGAAAAAACGGGTTAGTTGAGACAACAACCTTTCGATGGACATACGCTCTGACCAGGTCTTATGGGCGCAGAACTTGAGACACGCCG